>JAQWTV010000050.1 GCA_029242545.1 Roseibacillus sp. | reverse complement strand
CAAAAGTCTTTGAACGCCTGTTCTTACGGGGGCACATCGTCCTGAAAAAGGCTTACTGCGACTTCTCACGGTTCAAGGAATTCAAACGCGACCTTCACGATGCCGCCTTCGAGCTGATCGAAATTCCTCACTTCCGACAGTCCGGCAAGAATTCTGCCGATATCCGAATGGTGGTCGATGCCTTGGACCTCTGCTACACCAAGAGCCACGTCGATACCTTCGTGATCATTTCAGGGGACTCGGATTTTTCGCCTCTCGTCAGCAAGCTTCGCGAAAACGCAAAGACTGTAATCGGGGTGGGAGTTAAGAACTCAAGCTCGGATCTCTTCATCAAGAATTGTGACGAGTTTATCTACTACGACGATCTCGTCCGCAAATCACCTGCCAAGAAGGCCACCAAGAAAAAGGTTGCCAGAAAGGTCGCTAAGAAGAAAACCGCAGGCAGAAAGCCCTCAGACGGGCCCACTACTGAGGAGGCCCTGGAACAGGTGGCAGCCACCTTCGAGGCGCTTCTTGAAGAAAGAGGCAACGACGAAGCTATCTGGGGGTCCATGATCAAACAGGCCCTCAAGCGCCGGAACCCCGGATTCAATGAGCGAGCCCACGGATTCCGGTCGTTCAATGAAGTTCTGCTGGAAGCCGAAGAACACGACTTCCTGAAACTCGAGGCCGATGAGCGCTCCGGGGGATACACCGTTCACCCCGTCTGACCCGCGGCCCTCGCCCCCAGACTCAGGCCACGTTAGTATAAACGGCCTGCACGTCCTCATCATCCTCGAGCTTGTCGATGAGGGATTCAATCTCGTCAAGCTGGGCCTCGCTGAACTCTTGAGGGTTGTTGGAGATTCGCTGCAGGCCGGCCCTGCTTAACTCGATGCCTAGCTCCTCGCAACCCTGCGAGAGAGAACCGAAATTGGTGAAATCTCCATACAAGAAAACCGTCCCCTCATTCTCCTCCAGCTCCTCCAGCCCATGGTCAATGAGTTCGAGTTCAATTTCCTCAAGATCATGACCCTCCTTTTTCTCGAACTGAATCACGGTCTTGCGATCAAACAGAAACTGGAGTGAGCCGCCGTTGAGCATTTCTCCCCCAGCCTTATTGATCGGGGTACGCACGTTGGTGATCGTCCGGTTGGTGTTATCGGTCGCAGTTTCAATAAACAACATTACTCCGTGGGGGCCCTTGGCTTCATAGTTGACCTCCGAAATATCGGCCATGTCCTTACCTGCAGCCCGCTTGATCGCCGTCGCAATATTGTCCTTGGGCATGTTCTCCGCCTTGGCGTTGATGATCGCCGTGCGCAGCTTGGAATTACTGTCAGGGTCAGCCCCCCCCTCCTTTGCCGCCATCGTGATGGTTCTCGCAAGCTTGGGGAAGACCTTCGACATCTTATCCCACCGCTTCTCCTTCGCGGCTCGCCGATACTCAAATGCACGTCCCATGGGTAGGAGCATTCTGGGGGGCTTACCGCCCCATCTCAAACCACAAATTTCAAATTTGCTGTCGAGAATTCAGGCTATTCCATCACTCTCCAGGATAAGGTTGCCCACGATAACACCTCATAATCCAAGAAATCCGTATATTCCTGATTTTCCTATTCCGTCCGCAGCCGATCCTGTGCAGACAAGAGCACGCAGCCATGAGCGAGAACTATCACCTCCTGCATCCTCCTCTGACCGGGCCATTTCCCCCTGAGCGAGTGGCAGAACCCACCTTTGACCTCATCATCAGGGAATTAGATCAGGCGCAGAAAAGCGCAGAAATTTTCATGTATGTCTGGCGCGCAGATGAATCCGGCATGCGGGTGGGTCAAGCAGTTCTCGCAGCTGCTGAGCGCGGCGTGAAGATTCGTATCATCAAGGATATCGGAGCGATCATGTGCGAGGTTATCGAGATGAACCGCAAACCCTTCTTTCCCCGAAAAATTCCACTCCTGAAGCAAATCATCTACAAGCTCATCGGACGCAGCTTCCCCGATACCTTCGTGGAGGACGACCATGACCAGTCCTTAGGTGCCGACCTCCTTAACCACCCCAACGTAACGGTCGAGTGGGTCAACAAGACCCATACCAAGTATTACATCTTTGATGAACGCCTCCTCGTCACCGGGAGCATCAATATCGAAGACCGGCACCAGAACTACTTTGATTACATGGTCGCGCTCGACGACCCTCAGCTTGTCCGGAGACTTCGCGCCAGGATGCAGGGCGATGTTACTTTCGACCTGGAGCGAAATATCGAGTTCCTCTGCAACTCCCATCACTCAACGGGCGAATCTTCTTTTGAGATTAAACCTGCAGTCCTAGACCTTATCAGGGAGGCCAAGAAGTCCATCTATATCGAGGTCGCCTATCTTGGAGACCCTGAATTTTCTGATGCCCTCGTGGAGGCTGCTACCCGGGGAATCCACATAACAATACTCTTCTCCAGAGAAGCCAATATTGGTAACGACGTGAACTACTGGGCTATCCACGACCTCTACAGCCGAGCTCCTGTCGAAGTCTATCTCACGGACACCATGATCCATGCCAAGCTGCTTCTCTTTGATGATGAGCTGGTGTTCACGGGATCGTGTAACATGAATATATTTTCGCTCCAGAAAGCCGCCGAGCTGAACCTCCTCATCCAGAACGAGCCCGTCATCATTGAGAATATCAAGTCCCTGATTGCCAAACGGGTTGCCTCCAGCGTGAAGGTGAACTCGGGCGAGGAGTTGGCCGGATTCAATCCAATTATTGCCTCCCTGCAGCAGCTTCACCAGAAGTTGAATCCAAATTAGGGTGTTCAGAAAAGACCCTTCGCTGTAGACAAAGGAACTGCGACAAATCTGAATTTAATCCCGACCGACTACTGAACATGAGCTCCCACCCCATAACCCTCTCTTGGAACCGCGACGACAAGGACTTCGGATACAAGAGCTACTCGCGTGATCACGATCTTGATTTTGGACACGGAGTTTCTATCAGGGCCTCCGCCGCTGCAGATTACCTGGGCACAGCCGAAATTCCTGACCCCGAGCAGGCCTTTGTCGCTTCCCTCTCAAGCTGCCATATGCTGACCTTTCTTGCCTTGGCCTCACTCCAGAATCTCACCCTTGAAAGTTACGTCGACAAGGCGGTTGGATTTCTCGAGAAAGGTGAAAGCGGAAAGCCCGTTCTCGCCCGGGTTGAGCTTCATCCTGAAACGGTATGGGCGGATGGTGTCACTGTCTCAGCTGAAAAGCTTGAAGAGCTTCACCACAAGGCGCATGAGGAGTGCTTTCTTGCCAATTCTGTAACCACCAGAATCACAACTGTGCTCTAGCTGTCGAGCGGGAGCCTCGATTCCTTCTATCCACGGGATGGCAAGCTTCCCAAGGCTAGCCAAAAAGCCCGAGAATCTCCTCTTCGTCGAGACCCAGGTCGGCTCCGGAAGACCCATCCCCCAGAGTCGAGGCAATCATCTCTCGCTTGCGCTCCTGCAGGGCCAGAATTTTCTCCTCGACCGTATCCCGCGCAATTAACTTGTAGGAAGTCACCACTCGCTTCTGACCAATGCGGTGAGCACGATCCGTGGCCTGTGCCTCAACTGCCGGATTCCACCAGGGATCAATATGAATCACGGTGTCCGCGCCCGTCAGGTTCAACCCTACCCCTCCAGCCTTGAGGCTGATGAGGAAAACGGGAATAGACGAGTCTTGGAAACGCCTTACCACCTCGCCTCGGTTGCGAGTCTGGCCGTCGAGGTAACAGAACTCGAACCCGCGGTCTGCCAGCATTGGAACAACCCCCTGCAGCATTTGCACGAACTGACTAAAGACAAGAACGCGGTGCCCTCCCTCGACCGCCTCGTCCAGCAATCCACTCAACTCCTGTATTTTCACCGAACCATCCTGTTCCTTCACGTCCGGAAGATTCAAAAGCCGCAAATCACAACAGGCCTGCCGGAGGCGCAAAAGGGCAGTCAGAGCCAACATCCTCTTCTGCCCACCCTCTGATCCAGCAATCATTCTCCGACCCTCCTCAAGCAGAGACTGGTAAACTTCACGCTGTGCCTTATTCAGGTCGCAATAGCGCACCTGTTCGATTTTTGGAGGCAGGTCCTTGGCGACCTCCTTCTTGAGCCGTCTCAGCACCACTGGCCGCAGCCGCCGCGACAGCCGGCGCTGCAGCCTCGATTCATTGCCACGCGCAAGCGGCTTCTCGAAGCGATCTGCAAATCTGGATCGGTCACCCAGATACCCGGGCAGGGCGAAGTTCATGATGGACCAGAGGTCCGTTACGGAATTCTCCATTGGCGTGCCGGTCAGGGCGAAGCGATGCTCCGCGCGGAGACGAAAAGCCGCCCGGGAGACCTGAGCCTCCGGATTCTTGATATTCTGCGCTTCATCCAGAATAACGACTTTGAAGTTCCGTTCGCGGTAAAGATCGATATCAAGGCGCAGGAGGGCATAACTGGTCACAAGCAGGTCTGCCCCGGAGTTCTTCTCGAGAGTCTCTGCGCGTTTCGGCCCTTCGATCGCTATCGCTTCCAGCTCCGGCGCAAACTTTGCGGACTCTTCCAGCCAGTTCTGAACCAGAGATGAGGGACATACCACAAGGGCAGGCCCACCTCGCGCTACAATAAATGCAAGAGACTGAAGCGTTTTCCCCAATCCCATATCATCGGCGAGAACTCCTCCCATACGCATTTCTGCCAGCTTCCAAAGCCACTTAACGCCTTCGCGCTGATACGGGCGGAGAACCGGTTCCAGGGACCCGAGATGCAATTCGGGATGATCCTCTTCTACCGGGCGCAATTGGTCCGCAGAAGGCAAACCAAGGTCCACCGCACTGTGCTGAAGATAGGCCGCTTGCGCGGCATCCACCCGGAAGACTCCGGGAACCGCCTGCTGAGGATCACAATCAGCAATGGATTCCATGGCATCATCGAACTGATCAGGATCCATTACAGCTTTTCGGTTACCCCCCAACGAACATGAGGATTGCCCGGTTCTCAGGAGCCTCTGTATTTCCTCCCGTCGGATACCCGCACCATCCCCAGCCTCGTACCTGACTTCAACCTCCATCCAATTCTCCCCGCTCCCGGTCCGATGATAGACCGGCTGGACAGGAACCACATCTTTCGCGAACTCTGTGAACCGGTCTCCCTTAATCACGATCCAGTCCGGATCGAGTCGGTGTAATCCGTGGGCAAAAAAACGCAGGATCTCCTCCGAATTCCGCATCACGAACTTACCTCCGCGTCCGGGCCCCTCAAAACCCCACTGCCGGAGTGAATCCTCTGCCAGCCTCTCCAGGGCCGTACTCGCCAGCACTTTCTCCTCATTCCCCATGGCGAGCAGCGCTCCCTCAGCCTGACCCGCTAACCGCTGGTTTGCGCCGTAGAGAAAGGTCATCTTTCCTTCGAGTTGATTGAAGGAACCCTCAAACCTTACCTCCACCACCGGTGAAGCAGGCTGCGGCAGAGACGCAGGGACACTCTGCTCAATGTCGAACCAATAGCCGAGGGAGGCAATCAGTGAGGGGCTTTCTATGGGATCAGGGCGCAGTCCTTTATTGATTACCGGCCTTAAAGGCTCAGGGAGTCCTGAGGCTATCGGGTAGAACACGCGATTTTCGACATCCAGGCCCCACGCATCTTTTCCCTCGATCAGGGATTGCATTCCCTCGGGCCATTGGGCCCGCAGGCGCTTCTGCTCCCACTCGATGGAGAGGCGGAGAGGTTGACCTGAAATAGAAGCCCCATCCCTCTTCCCAAAAGAAACCCCGGAATGACCCACGAGAGAATCCAGCACCTCGACAAATTGCTGACGCCCAAGATTCACTGCGCCGGGGGGAGTCTCCGGAAAAAGGCGGCGCAGGGTGCCCAGCAAACGACTGTCATCTTCGTCTACCTGCAGGGCGTAGTCCTCACTCCAGGAACTGAGAAGATGCTCTTCCCCCTCATATTCCGTCGCAAAAACTACAAGGAGCTGCCCCCTGTCCCAGGAGTCCTTCACCCTGAGTGGCAGCATGACACGGCATTGTATTGGATAGGCCTCTGCCTCAAACTCCTCCTCTATTAGGGGCCAACACGACTCAACCTCTTCTCGCTTCGTCTCAGGGGGCTCCTCCTCAACCCGCCGAAATGGATCCACTACCTCCAAACCGATCGCAATCGCATGAGCGCATACCCTTCCCTCCCGGCGAGCTGTCATACAGGCGCACTTGTTCTCCATATGGGTTCGTGACAGGACCTGCATTCTAACTCTTTTTTCTTTGCCCCCCATCAGGACGAGACCATCCAGCCAACCATTCTTATACTCGGCCCTACGGACAAGACCGCCACGATGCATCTCCCGGGCAGCCTTCATTTCCTTCCAGCCTCCCGCATCTATCAGGAGATCTCGCGTCAACTCCACTTCTGTCATTAGCACTTCATGATTTTCCCGGCACCATGACTGGAAGGCCTTGGGCGGGGAGTGATGGAGAAAAAGAAGCTTTCATCCTCATGGGGTCTTTCCCTCGAAAGAGAGATAAGGAGACATTTTTTCTATGGTGTGCTTACCGATCCCCACAACTCTCTGGAGATCCAAGGGCACTCGGTAGGCTTGCTCCTCCCGCGCCTCGATGATCCTCATTGCGATCACTTCGCCGACACCTGGGAGCCGTATGAGCTCCAGCTTTGAAGCCGTGTTGGGATTCAGCGACGCTCTCTCAAGAGGCAAAGCCCGCAATCGTTCCTCCTCTTCCCGGACCCGCTCCACCCGCCGCTCCTCAGGCAAGGACTCCCAGTCCGTGAGCTTCCATGCCCCAACCCGCCGGGAAGCTGCAGCAAGCTCCTCATCTTCAAGCCGCTTCCGATACTCCTCCCGGTTCACGCCTACGCGACGCGCACGAGCTACCCCAAAGGCTCTCGCAAGACCTTCCCTGACCAGCAGCCGGCCGAGGTCCCTTCCAGTCGCCCCCGTAATAAAAGCATAGTAGCGCTTATGCTGGGGATGTCCTCTGCCATCCGCCCAGGCCGTATGTACAAGAAAAGGCTGAGATAACAACTCCTCCACGCGCTCCTTTGCCGCACCTCCAAGCATTATCGCCGATTTAATGGAAGATTGCTCATCGCCCCCGCTTCCAGCAATTCCGAAGTAGGCCCGCTGTGACCTGAGTCTCCGCTGGTCCGTGGGATTCCGGTCCGAGGTTTCGAAACAGTCGACTCCATACAGCCGCACGGTGTGGGAGGACCCATCTGGAAAAAGAACCCCAAAACTATCCCCATCAGACCACTCTGTCTTAATCAACCGGCACTTCTTAAACGTGATCAGTCCCGTTATCTCGTCACCCACGCCCTGCGGAAGAGGTTCTGCTCCCAAAGGGAACATTCCCACCAGCAATCCCATCAGAATTACGCGCACCCGGAAACCCTATCGGCTCCTACCGGCCACCGAAATCCGAAAATCTGCTGGTCAATCAATAGCGTGGATGATGGTGACAATGACGACCCCTGCTGAAGTGATCACCCCCACACCCGCAATTCCCAGGGTAGTTACGATAAGAGCCGCGACGGTAGCGCCCATGGGCCCTGTCCCCATGGGTCTCCTCATCAGCCAGGGCATAGCCAACGACCCCGGCAGCCACCACCGCAAGGGCCACCCCCCCTGGAGTAAGAACGTCTACAGGCTGGCCTGAAGAATCATACATCGTGGTGCAACTCGTGGACAGCGCGGCAGCAATCGCCGCAATCATCAGGAGAAGAAAGGGGCTTTTCATCATACCCCTTGGACCAGTAGTGGCCCGGCAATATTCAGACAATCTTTCCCCTCAGCACCAAAACCATCGACAGAAGCTCACCTTCCCTGCTCGAAGATCCACTCATGAACCTTCTCGTCGTCATATACCCTGTCCGCAACGCCATGCCCCGCACCGGCAAATTCGGTGTATTTTACTCCTGATCGCGCCTCTTTCAGGGCTTCCACCATGGTCTGGCTCTGACTAACCGGGACGATCTTGTCTTCTTCTCCGTGAAAAACCCAGATAGGCACTTTTCGGTAATCCCTGACAGCTCCCGGATTTCCACCACCTGCCACCGGGACAGCGGCAGCCCACATACGAGGCTCCTGGGAGAGCAGCTGAAAGGTTCCGTATCCTCCCATCGAGTAACCGGTCAGATAGATCCGGTCGGGGTCAACCGGAAGCTTCTTGAGAAGCTCCTTTACGATTTCAATCACTCCATCCGCCTTGGCTCCCACCCACCCCTGCTGGTCCGGATTCTGTGGGGAAATGACAAAACAGGTCCGGCGCCGGTAGTTATCATCCCGGGTGAAGGCCTGCGCGCCCCAAGGCTCCTCGGGTGCCATCACGTCACCACCCCTCCCATGAAGATAGACTACCAGCGGATACCCGGGGCCCTTGCCTTTCCTCAATTTTCTTGCCCCGTAGAAACGATATTTCAATCCATGTCCCTCCGTCCGCTCCCAGTCTCCCGTAATAAGCTTGGCGAACTCTGCATCTGCATCTCCCGCTTCCACCGGGTCATTACCAGCAGGGTTTTCCTGGCGCTGCCTGACGTATTCCTGGTCTTTTTCAGAAAGGGCAGTCAGGTCGAGAGTAAATGTCCGACGATCTCTCTTCCTTCTGATCGTCACCTTACCATCTCTCGAACTGACATATTCCGCCACAAGCGTTTTCGATTCATCCGCCGTCTTCCATTCCCTCATCTCCGCCTCGGCAAAGGGACCAAAAAGAACGAACAGAATAATGGGAAGGAGACCTTTCATGGCAGGACCAAAGGTGGCCACATCCCCATCCTCATGCAACGAAATTGCCGCTCCATGGACGAACGAAGCGTAGAAAGGACAAGCCTACCGCAAGTCGATTTGCTCGTCTCCGGCTACAGCAGGAGACCGGACGCTACTCTGCCACCTACATCAGTGAGGCGGAAATCCCGTCCAGCATAGTGGTAGGTCAGCTGAGTGTGATCAATCCCAAGAAGATGGAGCACGGTAGCGTGAAAATCCTGCACGTGCATCGGGTTATCCTGCGCATACATGCCAAACTCATCAGAGGACCCGTAGACGAATCCTCTCTTCACTCCGCCACCTGCTAACAGGTAGGAAAAGGCCGTGCTGTGGTGGTCACGCCCCGGCTGGGCCCCTTTTTTTCCTCCCTCAGCAAAGGGAGTACGGCCAAATTCACCACCAAGAATAACGAGCGTCTCATCCAGCAGGCCGCGCTGCTTCAAATCTGCAATCAAGGCTGCCGAAGCCTTGTCGGCATCCGCCCAAAGGCCCTTGTGCCCCTCGTTGTGATTCTTGTGCGTATCCCAGGGCTGGTTATTCTTGTCGTTGGTATAGTAAACGGTGGTGAAACGCACTCCCCGCTCTGCGAGCCTGCGGGCCAGCAGACAAGAATTCGCGAAATTCGTTGAGCCATACATTTCACGAGTGGCCCCGGATTCTCCACTGAGATCAAGTGCCTCCGTGGCCTCCATCTGCATTGAATAGGCAGTCTCCATGGCACGGATCTCACCCTCCAGTTCCGCGTCGCCCCCACGCTCCTGAAGGTGCTCCTCGTTCAGCACTCCCAGCAGATCAAGTTGACGACGTTGCGTGGCCCTGTCCAGCGACCGGTTCCTGATATGTGGCAGTAACTTGCTGATATTCATCTCACGCGTAATGATACTCGTGGCTTGAAACCGCGCGGGAAGGAAGCCGTTACTCCAGAGGGCAGGGCCCACTACCGTTCTCGGGCTCGGTCGCAATACCACGTACCCCGGAAGGTTCTCATTCTCTGAACCCAGTCCGTAGAGCGCCCAGGACCCAAGCGACGGGCGGGTAGGCTGCACCGCTCCGGTATGCATCTGCAGAAGCGCGGGCTCATGATTGGGCACATCCGTGTGCATCGATCGCACAATGCTCACGTCATCAGCCATTCTAGCGAGGTGTGGGACGCTCTCACTGAACTCCAGTCCGCTCTCTCCATGTCTGGTGAATTTAAAGGGCGAAGGCATGAAGCCTCCTTTTTTACCCTCCCGATACAGTTTCTCCGGGGGTTTCTGCCCTTCATACTTCAGGAGGGAGGGCTTCGGATCGAAGGTATCCACATGGGAAGGGCCTCCGTTGAGAAAGAGAAAGATCACCCGCTTGGCCCGGGCCGGAAGGTTTCCCTGGAGGGTAAGGGATGGATTGGCTCCCAGTGCAGTCCCTGCATTCTTATGCAAAACACCCGCAAGCCCAAGAAGGCCCGCACCGCCAGCAAGGCGGCGAAGCACCTGACGCCTGCTGAATCCTGAATATCGAGAATCAATCACGGTAGAGAAATGCGTTGCTGCACAATAACGCCTGTGCGAAGCCTGCCCAATCACGATTGCCCGTGGAATCTTCAAAATAGAGAAGGCTCCCAGCCAACTCCCTCGGACTCGGACTTCGAGCGAGTATCCTGCGAAAGAGTCGCTCGATACGCTGCTCTTTTTCAAGATCCTCGTCGGCATCTGCCAATCTGGCAGCACGGGCTGCGACAAAGGGACTATTAAGGAGATAGAGCTTCTGCATCGGGGTGGTCGTAACCCCCCTTCCGGCCGCATGCACATTGGCGTCTGGATAATCAAACTGCCTGAGAAAGGAATCCAGCTCCTTCCTGCTGATGCGGGCGTATACGGTCCGCCGCAGATTGTTCTTATCACTCACCTTCAGGGACTCTCCCCCCGGGTCAGTGAACACAAGTTCTCCGCTTGCCACCAGCATGGCATCCCGGAGCATTTCAGCACTGAGTCGCCTCCGGTTCATCCCGGCCAGCAGGGCATTGTCTTCCCTCCGGGTAGAGGCCTGCCGGTAGGTAGCTGAGAGAGCCATTTCACGCACAAGAGCCTTCATGGACCACCCCTCCTCACGAAACTTTATCGCCAGGTAATCAAGTAGGAGGGGATGGCTGGGGTGATCTCCCGTAGTTCCAAAATTACTTGCTGATTTCACCAGAGAAACCCCAAAGATCTCTCCCCACAGGCGATTAACCATGACTCGGGAGGTCAGGGGATTGCCAGGGTCGATGATCGCTTCCGCCAGTTCCCTGCGCCCACTGCCCTCCCCGAAAGTCTGGCGCTCTTCGCCATTCGCCAGAACGCGAAGGAACCCCCGCGGCACCACCGCACCCTTATCCTCCACGTTGCCACGGATAAAAACATTAAGATCACGGGCCTTGGCATCCTTCACGACATGAAAGGTCTCCTCTCCCACCTTCCGGCTAGCCATGGAGACACTGGCAAAAACACCCGCCATGGCATGGTAGTCCTCGGTAGTGATCGGGTCGTAGAAGTGGTCGTGGCAGCGGGCACAGGCAACCGTGAGACCAAGAAACCCCCTTGTCACGGTGTCGACCCGGTCCTCCCATTCCTCTGCTTGGACGTCCAGTCGTCCACGATTGTAATACTGCGGACCCAGCCCGATGAAGCCAAGGGCCGCAAGATCCTCTTCCCCATGGTAATCGGCAGCCAGCTGCAAGCGGACAAACTGGTCAAAGGCGAGATCACGATTAAAGGCGGCTATCACCCACTTCCGGTACTGGTGCGCATGCGGATAGAAAAACTTACCATTATTCCCCACCTGATGCGCCTGGTCTTCCGCATACCGCATGACAGGCAGCCACATGCTGGCCAGACGCTCCCCAAACTGAGGGCGTGCCAGCAACCGATCCACAAGCTTCTCGTATGCCTGAGGCTCTTTGCTTTCCAGAAAGCTCTCTACCTCGTCAACATGGGGGGGCAAACCCGTGAGATCAAAACTCAGCCTCCGAAGAAGGGTTCTCTTTCCCGCCGCGCTCTCAGGTTGCAGCCCCGCATCTTCGAGCCTTCGCAGAACGAACCGGTCCAGATCCTTTCGTGGCCACTCCTTGCGCACCACCTCGGGCAGGGGACCAGAGCGCGGCGGCTGGAACGACCAGAATTCACGCGCCTTCTTCCAGACGATTTCCTTCTCGGCGAGGACGGGAAAGATCCCCGCCACGAAGAAGAGAAGAAAAACTGTGACCCGGCACCGGATTTGCACAGAGATATTACGCACCAAAACCTTGCTTCGTTACAGCTAAATCCGTCCCGAAAAGACCATCAAGGCTCCCCCCTAGCAAGATCCCAGCAGCGAACCTCCTTGTCGTTGCGGCAGTAAACCCGACCATTGGCCAAGGCCGGGTGAGACCACACCAGGAGCCGGCCAGCCACCGTGTGGGTAGGCTCAATGATCGAAGTCCGCGCAACCTCCCGGTATCCCTCCGGGGAGATCCTCGCACTGATCATTTCCCCGTGGTCATTGAAGATCAGAGTCTGACCAGAAGGCTCATGATGCACGGTAAAGGCATGAGGCCACGGACCGCGACCCGAACCATCCGCCCGGAGAAGTGGTCGAGGAGTTTCCCAGATCCGCTCTCCCGTTTCCATCCTGACACATCGAAAGAGACCCCGCTGTCCCCCCGAATAGATATATCCCCCGCTGGTCCATGCCGTGTTCATGACCCCGGCCACCCCCTTGCGCAGATTACGGCCCCACTCCAGCCTCGCCGACTTTCCATCAGGAGCAACCCGGATCGCTCCCGACTTATTGTTGTAGCCCATGATGAAAACGAGATCCTTCCAGACCCGGGGAGCACCAATGGCCATCCCGAATTGCGGTTTGAAAGGAACACTCCAAAATACCTTCCCGCTGTCGGGATCCATCCCATTTAGGTTTTCCGCATCCCAAACGAGAAGCTGACGATGGCCATTGATCGTTTCGATCACCGGGGTGCCATAGCCGGACTTGGGAACATCCAACGCCCTCCAGCGCTCCTTGCCCGTCCTACGGTCGAAAGCAACCACCGTGCTCCCGCTACCACCCACCGGACAGATAAGAAGCTCACCCTCGACAACAGGATGCCCGGCAGTACCCCAGAGCGGAGTTTGCAATTTGTATTCCTTCAGGATGTTCCGGTGCCACACCAACTTGCCCTCTTTCGCTGTATAGGCACGCAGGTGGCCCTCCGCCCCCAGCGTATAGACCACTCCCTCGTGCACCAGAGGCGTCGTTCGGGGTCCAATCGCGTAAGGGTAGACTGAGGAGTAGTCGGCCTCGTAGGCATGCTCCCAGAGAATCTCTCCGTTACTCTCTCTGAGACAGCGAACCCGCTCCCTCCCGGGGATACGGGCTCGCACAAAATTCACATTACTACCGGGCTTCAGCTTCCCGGCGACGTAGGGTTCGGCAAGGCGGTCCATGACAAAGACCCTGCCTTCAGCCACCGAGGGACCGGCGTAACCGCCGCCCGTTGGGGCCGCCCAGAGTAACCGCGGAGATCGCTTGGCAAAATCAAGCTCTACATTTTTCTCCCTCCAGACCGCATCGCGCCCAGGGCCAAGATATTGAGGCCAATCCTCCGCCACAGAGCAGGCAGTCAGAATCAGCAGGCCGAAGAAAATCCTCATCTCTCTCTGGTTCCTTAAAAGCCCCCCCGTGTCAAGTGATGCCCCACAAAGGAGCGAACTCCAGGGATATCGGTGAGAGCCGGCCTGAGAGCGAGACCCTCTTCCAGCTCACCCAGCTGAGCCGCCAACTTCAGGCCGGGAACTAAGGCTAATAACCTTTGTGCCCGCCCACTGGTCGCCCAATCGGAGTAAGGGCTTGAATTCAGGCTTCCGTTCAATTTCGCAAGCGCACTGCCGACAAAGACCACCAATTCCATGATGTTGGTTGGCCCGGGTAGACAACACGATCAACTCTACCATCGGAAACAGAGGTAACATAAGTGGGGCATTTCGAAGCAGATTCCCATTGAGCATACTCGCATCCCAGCCTCCTTTCAGAACCTCTCCATCCAGAGTCACCGTCTGGAGCTGCATCGCCCTCTTGCCTATGCTCTGCCCATCAAGGACAGGAAGAGACTCCCGGAACAACATGCAGAGAGAAGCAAATAGCCAGAAAGGGCTTCCAATAGCAAAGTTTACCATTCCCCCCACACTGATAGCTACCAGCATGTCGATTAGAGTTGCCACTATACGGTCGTAGAGAGAGGCATCCTGCCCCGACATCCCTGAGGCTTGGTCCTTCTCTGGCAAAGGAGGCGAAACCTCAGGATCATAGGAAGTCTCTTCTTCCTCCCCGGTTAATTTGGCAGTCCTCGCCGGAGCCTCTTTAACAGGCTTTCCCACCGTAGGAGGTTTGAAACCGTCAAATCCTCCTAGCGACGGCTTCGGAAACACTCTCTCACCTTCATCCTCATTTTCCGAGTCCCTCTTGTCCTCTCGATCCACGAGAGCAGCAGACTCCTCAGGCTTGTCCTCTGCAGAAGACTCAAGAGCATCAGCTCCGCTTGGAGGCGACGCTACCGGGAGTGTTTTCTCCGAAGCCCTTTCCTCCACCTTGGCGAGGGCAATCTCGTCTTCCGGATTCGCAGGGGCACTGGCAGCGGTTGTAGCCGAAGTTTCCGTGAGCACTGGATCAGGACCCGAAAAATCAGACACCTCTCCCGCCTCGATCCACTCTCCTTGCTCACCCCAGGCCACCAGATCGGTTGATGAGATTTCCCCTGTGATGATCATACTGCGAAGGCGGTCCCCATTGACCGGGCCTTCTCGCTCATTCTCTTTCGAAATATACCATGCCATGATGCAGAACTAATGCACCTCATCCTTCACTGTCCGTAAACGAGATAGCTCGTTTTTATGGACTACGAGCCAAGAGGCCTCGATATCGAGCCTCATTCCGCTCTCCGGGCACACTGCCAAAAAGGGATTCTGTGGAACATGCCGTCCAATTTCTTCAAATGGAGGCTTCTAACAAGAGCTCATTCAGAGTAAGGCCTCCCCCCCCTTACACACAGCAATATGAGGCTTCACCCTTACCTCCTCTTCACCACCCTTCCACTCGTCCTCTTCCTGTCCACGTCGGCATCGGGAGAAACACCCACCGAAAAAGGTTCTAACCACAAACATTCTCCCGGGAATTCTGCTCCGCTCGCCAAGACAGAAGAGCCCGGAACTGAATCGCAGCCATCCGGCCGTAAGAAGCGCAAAAAGAAAAAGCAGCCTCCAAGAAAACCCATCGCACCACAGGATTATGCCCAGTGGGAGCAGTTGAACATGGGGAACCGGAAAATGTCGCATGACGGCCAGTGGCTCACATTCGATATCAGGCGGGTAGACGGCAAGAGCTCCCTTCACCTTCACAGAATCAACGACGGCAAAAGTAAGGAACAACAGGTCTATTCCCAAGGGGAACGCCCTGTCTTTTCCAATGACAGCAAATGGCTGTCCGTGACTATCGGAAAGAGCCCGGAGGAGAAGAAAAAAGCCAAGGAATCAAAGAAACCTGCAGGACTTGGCACCACCATCCATCTCCGCTCCCTGAGCGATGGAAAGACCACGGAATTCAAGAATGTGGTCACCCTCTCCTTCAGTCACGACAGCCGCTTTGCGGCCATCGAGGTGATCGGCAAATCCGCTCCTGCCCGCCCGGGCACACCTCCTGCTCCTCCCGGGCGGGCCCTGCTCGTTCGTAATCTCGAAACCGGGAAGGATACAACCTTCGGAAATGTCACCAAATTCGCATGGAGCAAGAAAGGCTCTCTTCTCGCTCTCGTGGTCGATTCTCCCAGCATCAGCAACGCCCTGCAGCTTTTCGATCCCGGCAGTGAGACTCTGCGCACCCTTGAGGCCAGCGACCAGGATTACGCCGGACTGCTCTGGCGCAAGGACTCCTTTGATCTCGCTGCCGCCCGGCAGATGAAGTTTGGGGAGAAAGAGGACATCTCTCACACTCTCCTTGCTTTCCGAAAACTGGATGACTCGGATAAGCCAACCGGTGACCAGACCATCTACGACCATAGCAAGAACCTCTCCTTTCCCCTCGATCACTACCTCACGGCCAGCCTGAGCTGGGATAAGAACGGCCAGGCACTCCATTGCTCACTCAAGAAATGGGAGAACAAACCCAAGGATTTCCCCTCCCCTCCCAAGTCCCCCGTAAAACAGAAGCAGGGCAAGAAAGTTAAAACCAACAACAATAGCGCGAAAGACCCCTCCCCAGCACAAACCAACCCTGAAAAATCTCCCGCCCCCAAGGAGGGCAAGCAGAAAGGAGAGGCCCAAGACAGCCCTGATCTACCCGCGAAGACCCTCCGCGAAACCCTGACTACCCCGTCAAATGTAGAGGTCTGGCACTCAAAAGATGTGACCATTATGCCCAGGCAGAAAAAGGAGGCTTCAAGCCGCAGAAATCCCGCACGCAAGGCGGTGTGGTGGCTGAAAGAAAACAAATTGATTCCACTCGAGAACGAGCTCACGGAACGGGTAACTGTCATGAAGGACGGCCTTCGGGCTATTGGAATGGACTCCTCTCCCCACGAACGAGCAGCCATGTTTGGCCCACGGCTACACGACGTTTACGCCATCAGCACTAGGAATGGGAAACGCGACCGCATCCTTGAAGGGGTCAAGTTCACCCTCTCGACAAGTCCCAACGGACGCTTCCTCCTGTTCGTGCGTGAGGGCCACATCTGGAGCCATGATCTCAAGACCGGAAAACAGAAAAACATCACCTCCACACTAAAGACCTCTTTTACCGACAAGGAGGACGACACCCTCGCCCAAGAGAAACGGCCTTTCGGCAATGGCATCTGGCTCACGGACAGCTCCGGCGTCCTTCTCTACGACCGCTACGACATCTGGCTTCTTGATCCGCAGGGCGAACGCTCTCGCAAACTGACCGACGGCCGCAAGGAACAACTTCGACACCGCATTTCTCAGGCAAGTTACCGGGAAGAGAATCACGGTAATATTGCTCGAGGGGACCGCATCTACGTGGGCCTCTTCGGGGAGCGCTCCAAGAAGTCCGGTTACGGGAGCCTGACTCTCGCAACCCGGAAAGACCCGGCAGGCGACTGGAAGACTCACCTTCTCGACGATGCGCTTATGCTGTTTCTCACCCGGGCCCGGGATGCCGACATTCTCACTTTCACCCGGGAGCGGAGCGATCAGTCCCGTGACCTTTACCTCGCAGGACCCGCTCTGGAGGACTCCTACAAGGTCACCGAGACCAATAAATTCCAGAAAGACTACCGGTGGGGACGCTCAGAGCTCGTCAACTTTAAGAACAAGCAGGGCATTGCTCTACAGGGCATGCTCACCTACCCCGCCGGATACAGGAAAGGGAAGAAGTATCCCATGATCGTCTATATCTATGAGAAGCGCTCACAGGATCTGCACCGGTACTACACCCCTAGCGAGAAGCATCCCTACAACCCCTGCGTCTTCTCGGCAGAAGGCTATTTCGTGTTTCAACCCGACATTGTCTACCGACCCCAGCAGCCAGGGATCTCAGCTGTGGAATGCGTAGTTCCGGCGGTGAAAAAGGTCCTTGAGTCAGGAATGGTGGATTCCCGGAGAATCGGCCTGATGGGGCATTCTTGGGGCGCCTACCAGACTTCCTTCATTGTCACCCAGACGGACCTCTTCTCTGCTGCAGTAGCCGGGGCACCCCTCACCGACCTGATGAGCATGTCCGTCAGCGTCTACTGGAATTCCGGCGGAACTAACGCCCGCATCTTCGCGCAATCGCAGGGGCGCATGAACAAGCCCTTCTGGCAGGACGCCGAGAATTACGCCCGCAATTCTCCTATTCATGGCCTGGACACCCTCAACACGCCTCTCCTCATTGCCTTCGGAGACAAGGATGGCGCCGTCGACTGGGACCAGGGGATCGAAATGTATAATGCCGCCCGCTGGGCAGGAAAGGAAGATGTGGTTCTGCTCGTCTACCCGGGGGAAAATCATGGGCTGCGCCAGGAGGAAAACATGGTCGACTACCACTACCGCGTCAGGGAATGGATGGCGCACTTTCTGAAGGGGAAATCCGAGAACCAATGGATTACCGAAGGCAAGTCGTTCCTGGAGCGCGAGAAGGAAAAGGAAGACCTCAAGAAGAAGGACAGCTCAAAGCCTGCTCCTGGCAAGCCGGAAGCGAAAGCTGGCAAGTAACGCACCCCGGGAAACTACCAGGGTAGGAAAGCGAGGCCCGAGATCTCCCTTGGGCAATCAGCGGCTTCCTCGTAGAGTTGATTCCATGGATTCGACCGACGACGTCTATCACAGAACCGATAAGTCCTGGTGGCTGTCCTTTACTACGATTTTTCTGGTATGCCTGTCCTGCCTGTTGGCTGTCAGCGGAGCCTGGGGCTCAATCATCTGGGTAGCACCGTGGACGATTCTGATTCCCTGTTTCTGGAACCCGCTGACGGTCCGGGTCACCGGGGAAACCCTCGAGGCCCAGCTAGGAATCGGCATCCTGAAGAAAACGATCTCCCTCGCTGAAATTAAAAGCATCAAGGTGATCAACGTCCCCCTGAGAAAGCGGAGACACAAGATCTGGGCTTGCTTCCAAGGAAGAGCTCTGGAGATCATCACCCAGGATGATGCAGTGCTCTGGCTCGGCAGCCCCGAACCGGAGAAGCTGGCCTCCTTTCTCGAGAAGTGAAATACCTTCCTCGGAGGATGAGCCAGCTCCGACCCCGCACGCCTGTGCTTCGCCCGGAGGGAGACCCTGCTCTCAGTCGAAAAGGCCAGGAGGGTCCCCCGCAAGCTGCTCCTCGTTCAGGTAACCTTCATCAGGCGGCAGATCACTACCTTCTGCCGCTTCTACAGCAAGAGCGTCGCAGCATTCGTTTTCAGAATGTCCCGAATGACCCTTGACCCATTGCCAGTGCATTTCGTGCTCCCGGCATGCCGTATCGAGACGTTTCCATAAATCTTCGTTTCGCAGTCTCTGTCCCGGCCCCCGCCTCCAGCCAAGCCCTTTCCACTTCCTCAGCCAACCACGCGTCATCGCATTGATGAGATACTTGGAGTCTGAACAAAGGCACACGCGGCAAGGCCCTTTGAGTCCTTCCAGACCGGCGATAGCTGCCAGTAGTTCCATACGGTTATTGGTGGTCCGGGCAAACCCCGCGCTCAGCTCCCTCCGATGCGCCCCGGAGGTAAGGACCACGCCGTAGCCCCCGGGCCCCGGATTGCCCCGACAGGCACCGTCAGTAAAGATCTTCACCTCTTTCAACGTCACGCATGTTCACCTAATCAGATCGCGAGTCGAGGAATTTGGCTGACCGCATCGACAACAGGGGGCGCAACTGCCAAGCTGCCTGCGATGGCTCTGGAGGAGATTACCGTGCACCTTGATGACAAGGCCCTTCCCCCCAGGGTTGCAGCGTTAATCACGGATGCAGACAGAAGACTTGATGACCTCTTCGAGTCCAATCGTAACCGCAGGGTTCCACGGTTCCTTCCCAGCGACCCCGTTCTTCTTTACCGGGTTTTGAAATCGCTCACCGAGCAGAATCTTCCCCTCGGCCACAATTTCTGTGAGTGGGGAAGTGGCTTCGGTCTTGGAGCCTGCCTCGCCTCCCTTCTGGGCTACCGCTCGTATGGGCTGGAGATCGAAGAGGACCTGGTCGCACTAGCCCGGGACCTGGCGAATGATCACGCGATCAAAGTCGAAAACCTGTGCACCAGCTACTTCCCCGAGGGGTTTGGATCTTACCCCGCCCACGGTGGGGCGGAATTAATGACTCCGGAACCCGTTTCTCACTGGGGCGAGTCCAACATACTCATCCCAGCCTACGAGGGCATGGACTGCGAGATTGACGAGATCGACGTCTTTTACGTTTACCCATGGCCCGGGGAGCAGGAACTAATGCACAGCCTCTTTGATACGGTAGCCGCCGATGGAGCCATCCTCATCGCCTACTACGGAGAACAGGATATTGCTGCCTACCGCAAGACCGTAGAAGATGAGTGGGAATAGTAGACTCCCCAGGATTCCACCCTTTCTTTTCGACGGTCCCCAGCCACGGGCAATCAGCCCTTGATATCGTCCAAGGCCGGAAACTCTCGCCTCCACGCTATGAGTTCACTGTAGTCCAGCTTGCAGCAGAGGACCGTTTCGGAGTCTCCCGCTTCAGCCTGCACCGCCCCCTGATGATTTAATATTCGCGACCCTCCAGGATAGTGAAACCGAGGGTCCGACCCCACTCTGTTGACCCCAACAATGCAGGAAAGATTTTCGATCGCCCGAGCCTCCAGAAGAGTCTTCCAGTGGCGCGATCGGGCTTCTGGCCAGTTAGCGCTGACCGTAAAAAGATCGGCCCCATCTCTTACGCCCTTACGGAAAAGCTCAGGGAACCGGAGATCGTAACAGATCACCGGACATACCGTAAAATCATGCCAGCGAAACATGGCCAGTCCATCGCCAGCTACGTAGTAGCTGGACTCATCGGTATAGGAGAACGTGTAGTTTTTCTGGTAAAGAGCAACCGGTCGACCCGAAGGATCGTAGACTGCTACTTCGTTGCGGCCCAAGGCCGATCCGGGGTCTTTACTCACGAGCCCACCAACGACGTGGCTCTCGTATTGCCATGCAAGCGACGAGAGGAACTTCTCGGTCTCACTTGCCTTTGCCTCAGCCACCCGCGAAACATTCATGCTGAATCCGGTTGAAAACATCTCCGGAAGCACAATGAGAGATCCCGGAGAGACTGCTGCTCCGGTCAGGAGCCGGCGGACAGTGTCAAAATTGGCCTCCCGATTTTCCCAGGCGATATCATACTGAAGGGCGACGACGTGCATTGGAATGTTTGTGGCCTGCTCAGCACCTTGGATTCAATGGTGCAATTGGGTTTGTTGTGCAAAATCACACCAGCCTCTTTCACAGCTAACCCAAGGTGTCATGGGATGAAGGCCAGTTACAGGGACCCTGCCCGCATGTCTTCCAAAAGAGAACCGCGCCCCTGTTCGAGGCGCGGTTCCTAAGGAATTGACCTTTAGGTCGCTGACTAGGCGACCATATCTTTCAGATTCTTGAGAGGGCGCACCTTGACGACCCTACGGGCCGGCTTGGCTGCGACGTCCATCATCTCACCAGGCTTGAACGGATTAGCGCGAGTTGTTGCTTCCGTAGCAGGCTTGTCTTGCACAACGATCTTACAAAGACCGGGAATCGTGAACTGTCCGGGTCCTCCCCGACTCACACCCTTGTTGATCTCCGCGCCCAGAGCATCGAGCACTGAAGCGACTTGCTTGCGGTTAAAGCCGGTTGCTTCGGCCATGTTGTTGAGGATTTCTGTCTTGGTTGCTGCTTTCTGGGCCATGAATTTTGGTTCGTTATTGGTTAGGTTCGAATGAAACTTCGGTCTTCAACCCATAAATTTAAGCGGTTTCCGTCAAGCATTTCGCCTCCGAAGAAGAGAATAATTTTTTATTCTGCCAATAAGACGATCTGCCTTCCTCTTATTCGAGCGGCCTTCCGACCGCCCTGAGAGAGCCTGCTGGCATTTTGGGCACCGTGAATGAGGCCAAGGCCTTCCCCCCTCATCCCCCCCCTCACCCAAATCCCTCAAGGGCCACCACACTTCGCCCACGACCTCCGCAGCTACCCTGCAAATCATCCTCAGACGCTTTAAAAAAGGCAGTTCGAGAACAGGAAGCGTCAATCCGGCCCTAACTTGTGGGGCCTGAACAAGACAGCTCGGATCTGCCAATTACCCTTTTTTAAACGAGGTCTGTAATACTGGGCTCCCAGAATCTAGGGGTCAGTTCTCCGACTGAACTCAGGATCACCTCCCCTGGAATAATTTTAAAAGTTTTCTCAGCCTCCTTCTCTGGAGCCCAAGAAAAAAGTATCCGAAAGTGGAATATTCGGAGCCCTTGAGGCCAACAACCCTCCATATTTGCAGGTTTTACCCTCTTCAGGCTCACAGGTCGTTCCCCTCAAAATCTAACGGCCAGCGCACTGACGACCTGCAAGTCATGCCGCCCGCTGTTTTCCGCTGGATCAGTGTCATAGCTACTCCGCCCCACTAACTGCAGGCTTAGCCTCTCTGAAAGGGCATGCTCGACCCTGAGTTCCGAAGTAATGATATGGCTCTTAAAATCCGCAGCCTTACTCAGCCAGGAGAGCTCCCCCACAAGCTGGGTTCTTTCCCCCAGCTGATGTTCAGCCTTTACCGCAGCATACGTCGCCAGAAAGGCACTCTCACGCCTGCCTTTCTGCTCTGCCACGACAGAGGGCCCACCCTCCACGGTGAGCTGGCTCGTCTCTGTTTCAAACACCAACCACCCGAAATACGGGGCAAACGCCAAACGCCAGTCAAGACCAGCAAGCGCATCATAATCACAATCCAGCCTCATACCCCCAAACCTCCTCTTCCCCAGATTACGCTGATAGTGCAGATCACCCGAAAGGCTTTCCGCACTCATTGCTCCACCCTGCTGTCCATAGACCCCAAAGATGCCAGCGACGAATTCAGTTTCATCCCTGTTCCTCTTCAATCTGAGTCCACTGCTGATAGAGCAAGCCTCACTGTTACCCTTGGAAACACTACCACCCAGCAGAGCGGTGACGGCCCAATCATCAGATTTCGATTTCAATTTCTTAATGCCGGATGCGAGGACACCCTCACTTTGACCCGCCGAATGAAGGTTGTAGCCAAAACCTGCTGTCACCAGAAGGTCTTCACCAGCTGTCTGGCGAGACTCCCCATGAAACACAGCCTTTCCCGCGAGACGCAACGACCAGCTCCCGCCTAGCTTCGATTCCAAACCCGCATCTGCCTTAACCGTGTAGTTGCGAGGATCTCCCGCCTCGAAAAGCGCTGTGAGAGACTGAAAAAAGTGCAACCGCTTTGTTAACTGAAGGTCGAGGCGCTCATGCAAACGAACCGAGCCGAACCCACGAGTAACAGAGTCACGGTTCTCCCACGTAAGGCCTGGTCCCGCTTCCAGATCGAGCTCAAGATGCTCCTTTTCAAGTGCTCTCCACCCAATGATCGGCGTAATCACTGCCCTCCAATCGATCCTAGCCGGCTGATCATGAAGAAACTCGCCGCTAAAGCCGGTATACAACCTACTTCTCTGCCCCCGGTTGAGCTGAAAAGAACTCTCTACCCGCTCACCGGAGCTCACTCCGTTATCTCTCCCATAAAGTAGGGCCGCCGTAGTCTGAACCTCCCACTCTCCTAAACTACGGGAAAGCTCAAGCCCCGCGGTCCCCCGGAGAGACTCCCCATTTCCCCTGCTCAGGGTAATACCTGCGTTTCCCTTTCCTTCCCACGCTCCGTGATTTTCCTCCCCGAGGCCAACAGAAGCACTCAGCAGCACCCCCGTTAAAATAATTCGTATCGCCCGCACACCGCCTCCTTAGATTGCGAGATCTCCCCGGTCAAGAGACACCCCGGGGCACCATTGGAGAGATCCAAGGCGTTTCCCGGTCGAAGGCAATTCTAACCTTCATCTGAAGCTGGGACAATGAGCCTGCCGATCCTTCAGGATAGTTTTCTTGCCCGGCCCGGGTAGCTGGGCGCTTAGAGATAGCAGAAACCCCTTATTCCCAGATCTGCTGCTGCCTAGAGAGAGAAAAAAGCTCCGGAAAGGACTCCTACAATTGGCTTGGTAGGGACGGGACATTCATGTTCGTATCAATAGCGTGATTCTCAATCGCCTTCTTGCGCTGCCAATCCTTCTCGCAATCTCGCCGCTGCTCCCAGCCGAGGACAAGCCGGAGGCGACTGGTGACGACAAACCCAAGGCCGGCCACTCACATCAGGGAGAGGCATTTAACCAAGGCCCGCGGCACTCCGCTCAGCCGATTGAAGGTACTGGCAATATCTCCTTTCCCATTCAATGCGCATGGGACGAAGGACAACCGTTTTTTAATCAGGGAATCGGACAACTGCATGGGTTCTGGTATTACGAAGCGGAGCGGACATTTCGTCAGATTGCCGCGAAAGCCCCCGACTGCGCAATGGCCTACTGGGGGATGGCGATGGCCAACTGGGAAAATGAGAAACGGGCCAAGGTCTTCATTAAAAAGGCCACCGAACTCAAAGAGAACGCCTCGGAGCAGAACCAGCGCTATATCGAGGCCCAGGCTAACTACCTCGATGGTGAGCCGAAGGACGCAAAGAAGCGTAAACAGGAGCTGATCGATGATCTCGAGGGGATCATTCAGGATTACCCAGGTGAGATCGAAGCCCGTGCTTTTCTGTGCGTCCGTCTCTGGCAATTCGGACGCAGCGGCCTCCCTATTCACAGCCATCAGGCAGTCGATGCCATCCTCCAGCAGATCTTTGCCATCAACCCAATGCACCCGGCACACCACTATCGGATCCACCTCTGGGACGGCAAGAAAGCCAAGGTCGCTCTCGATTCCGCTGCCAAGCTCGGACACACCGCCCCGGGAATTGCCCACATGTGGCACATGCCAGGTCATATTTACTCCAAGCTGAAAAGATGGGAAGACTCCGCCTTTGCGCAGGAGGCCTCAGCGAGAACTGATCATAAATACATGATAACGCGTAGGGTGCTGCCCGACCGAATTCACAACTACGCCCACAACAACGAATGGCTATGCCGGAACTGGATGACACTTGGACGGGCCCACGATGCTCTGGGTATGGCACAGAGCCTCCTTGCCAATCCGAGACATCCGAAGCTCAACACTCTCAGCCGAGGTGGGCGAAGCGCAAGTTATGGCCGGAGTCGAATCTTTGAGGTGCTCAAACGTTTTGAGCTCTGGGACGAAACGCTGCAACTTGCGGATACCCCCTACCTCCCCCCGACCCCAAAGCGTGAGGAACAACTCAAACGCCTCCGCCTTCTTGGGCATGCACACCTCGGCAAAAAGTCACTGGTCGGGCTCCAATCCGTGGACGCTGAGCTTTCCAACCTCCTGAACACTGCCCGTGAAGAAGGCGAGAAGGCAGAGACCGAGGCACGAGAGAAAGCTGCCAAGGAGGAAAAGGACGAAAAAGAAACAGAAAAGATCGTTAAGGAAGCGACCAAAAAGCCCGAGGAGTGGATTAAGAAAGTGGAGAAAGCCCGGAAGGCGATCCTCTGTTTCTCTGCCCTGCTCGAAAACAAAATGGACGAAGCCAAAAAGCATCTTGGGTCTGTTGAGGATGATAAATACAATCTTGCCAAACTCCACCTCTGGGCCGGTGACGAGGAAAAGGCCCTTGCCATGAGTGAGGAGGCCTTGAAGCCTGGCGAAAATCGAGTCCTGCCTCTTCTCGCCCGCATCGAAATCCTGCATGCCACCGGGAAGGAAGAGCAGACGCGCGAAGCCTTTGAACTACTGAAGCCTATTTCAGCCCACCTCGACCCGAAGGCTCCTCCGGTCGTAAGGGTAATGGCGATCGCCGGGGAGCTCGATCTTGGTGAGTGGCAATCGCAGCCAGTGCTTCGTGATGATATTGGTGTCCGGCCTCCCCTCGACTCTCTCGGACCGGTGGCTTGGACTCCACCCACGGCCTACGATTTTACCCTGCCGAATGGCACGGGCGGAACGATTTCCCGGAAGGACTACGCGGGAAGGCCCATCATCCTGATTTTTTATCTGGGCTATGGCTGCCTGCACTGTGCCGAGCAATTGGAGAAGTTTGCAGAGAGCGCCAAGCTCTTCGAGGAGAATGGTTTTGACGTCCTCGCTATCAGCACGGACAGCGAGCCCGATCTGATTAAATCACGGGAAAAGTGGGAAAAGGATGGCGACAGCTTCCCCTTCCCTCTGGTTGCGGACCCGGCCTTGAATGTATTCAAGGAATGGAATGCCTATGACGACTTTGAGAAATCACCCCTCCATGGCACCTTTGTGATCTCGCCAGCCGGCAAGGTCCTCTGGCAGGACATCAGTTCTGACCCTTTCATGGATTGCGACTTCCTCGTCAAGGAAAGCCAGCGCCTACTCCAGTTGCACGGAGAGGACCTGTAGGTTAGATCTGCTCCACGTCTTGGAGGCGTTATCCAATGGGAGAAAGCCGCCTTTATTGAGCTGGTCCCCAGACCTCCTTTAGTGCGTCGTGCAGGGTGGGGTCGTGCCTCTTGAGCTCTGCTCGGACAAACGGATAAAAGTCGTTGTGATAAAAGTAGGCCTCGGTTCCTTCGGCAAAATACTCCTTGTGGTTGGTGGCGCCGTAGTGCTGCACAGTCCGGCCCGTATAAAGCAAGACCCTCTCATAAGTTCCCTCCTTCATTGCCTCATCATAGGAATCCACGACGGGCTTGTAATCAAAACCAAGAACCTGGTCATGATACGCATGAGCCAGCTCATGGAGCACAACTGCCGGGTGCTTGAGTAACTGTCCTCTCGAGATCAATGCCTCAGCCTGTGGGATGTGAACCTTTTTCGTCAGGCGTGGGTCATGTCCATGCCTGCGTAACCATCCCTCTCCGGGGTGATACTGCATCGCCCCCAATGAGGGATGCTTGTGTTCAATCCATATTTCACACTTCTGCAGCCTCTTGAGGACATCCCCCTGAACGAGGAGCGAAATACGATTGAGATGATCCCCGAGCATTCTCAGGCACTTCCTGCCAGTCAACGCGTGCTCTCCCTCAAGCAGAGCGGGATCGATATGCACTGTCCAGCCCTCCATATTTCGCACTACTGGGTCAAACCGAACGCCCTTCTCAATGACCTTGCTCTTTGCCCTTGGCTTGCGATCACCCTGGGCGAACACCATCGCACCGAGTGCCGCGGCAAGGACTAGTGGAAGGAAAAGAACTTTCGTTTTCATACCGCCAGAGTAGTGAAGAGCGACAGGGGCGCAAGAACCGTGGACGGGAACTTCAGTTCAACATACTTCCAGCTCCCGCACTCAGCTTTCCGAACCTGTCTCTTACAAGTTGGATTTCCTGCCTTGTGGTATGGCGTTTCGCAGCCTGCCCATGCTCGATCACTACCTTTACGCCCAAGGGGTCGACCGTAAGGCTAATGAGACGAAAGACCGGCTCCCGGCGAAGGCGAAAAAAGCAGTGCAGGGGAACATCAGGGTGCTCCGCATTCCACAAGAGGTCGGCAGGGGGGAAATCGTCAATGTCCGCCAGCGCTCTGAGAACCATGCGGATAATTTTCTCGCCATGCCTCCGCTCGAGACGGCTGGCGACGTAGCGACTTAATTTTTCATCCAGAAAGGAAAGAACCGGACTTTTCCTTGCCTCCGCAATTTCCATGAGCAGGCGCTGCTGATGAACAGTCATTGCTGCCTGCAGCTGAGCCCTCGTGATGCCACCCCTTTCAAAAAGAGCTACCAGACGATGAGGAGGAAGTAGTAGTCGCGACATGGATATTAATGAAGGCCGGATAACTCCGGAGGTAGCAGGCAGCTACTACTCTTTATACCATCACCACCTCGAACCTGCATCTGATCTGATGGGCATCTCTCTGCAGGAACTATCGGCGGCCAAGACCCAGTTCCTTTCGGCAATAGGCGATACTTTTTGAGATATCCTCCTTCTGGTCTACTGGCCCCGCCTTCCTTGGACTTCCACTCTTGGCAAGAGCCAGAAACTTATCATAGCCCTCGGGCTTACCCTTGGGCCAAGCTTTCCAGAAATCATCTTTCTTCACCTGCAATTCACGATTAAATCCGGAGATTGTCTCGATGTTGACCGCAACATCTGGACAGAGCTCTGCGAATCGCGCGAAGAAGGTCTTAAGATCGGTATTCCCCTCCCCCATCGCAGTCCATTGCACGGTAACACCATTTTCACTCTCCCACACCGCTGAGTCACGGAGACTGGTGGTGATCACGTATTTACCAATATTCTCAAGTGCCTGAACAGGGTCCTCCATGGTCCACACCGCGTTGCCAGAGTCAAAATTAGCTCCGACAAAGTCCGGGCCCGCTTCCTCAATCAGACCACGGAGTTCCAAGGTGTGCATGTCCCCCGCATGATTCTCCATCGCTATCTTGATCCCTGAGTCCAGACATCGCGTGCGATTCCTCTTAAGAACCTTCACCGTGTCGGCAATCCGCGCCTCGATTCCTCCCTCAGTTTTGCGGTCATCTCCTGCTCCGAGAACAACACGAAAGGCAGGAGATCCAAGCGCTGCGGCCGCCCTGATCCCAAGCTGCAGATGCTCATCTGCACTGCCCCAAGTATCCCGGAATTTTACAGAGGAAGGACAGATACTCCAGCTGCCAAGAAGGATTTGTATTCCTACATCCTCACCCTGTCTTCGGATATCCTTCAGATAGGAATCGGTCATCTTTTCAAGCGGCCCAAAATCCGTGATGAACAGAGTATCACATTTAAGCTCAGCAGCATATTTGATGAGCTGTGGCGCCTTCCATTTCATCGCCCGGACCGCAAAGTTATCGTAGCCAAGCGCCAGCTTTGATTGTGTCTCGCTGTTCTCAGCCCATGCCCCTTGAGATCCGATAATCGACGAACCTGCGACTCCCTTTAAGAATGTGCGTCTGTGCATGCCTTATCCAACGCTAAAACCGGGCTGCCGATCAAGCGTTCAGGTGGGACAGGAAATGAGTAGTTTTCCGCTCACACCCAAAATCCCATCGCCCCTGGCACATCGCCAATGCTCATGGATCCCCGCCCTTCCGCCGAATGCAGAGCCTCCGAGGCCACTTTGGCGGTTGAAAGCTGGGGCAAGCTCACCCATTAATCTCCTACCCCATGCCATTTACTGCTGTTTTTCTGTGCCTGCTAGCTGCTAGTTCGGGCTTCGCCCAGCACGAAGGGTGGACTACGACCTCGGTCCCCCAGGAAGAGGGGTGGCAGGGCACACGGGGCTTCGGGTGGTATCGTTCCTACGTCAAGATTCCCCGAGAATGGCAAGGAAGCCGTCTCCTTCTCATTGTCGATAACATCAGCGATGTCGATGAGGCGTTCTTCAATGGAACCAAGGTTGGGGCCAATGGGTCTATGCCTCCTCTGTTTGGGAAACCTTCGAGCAGCATAAGGCGTCCATTTGTCATCGAGCCCGATCAGGTTCGCTTCGGCAAAACCAATCTCATTGCTTGGCGAATTTTCAATAAGGAGGGAAAGGGCGGAATTCTTAAGGGGCCCCTTCACCTGACGCGAATAGATGACGCCATAGACCTGACTGGGCAGTGGCTCTTCAGGCGCGGCGATGTGCCGTCCTGGGCGCAGTGGGGAGAGAACCCTGAGGCGGAGACGGCCTCTTATCTCAAATTAGCAGGAGTAGAGCATGCTGGTCATCGTGGTGTTGTCCCCGCGGACAAGGAGTGGCGCCGCCAGTTACTCTCCGCGGTCTCCCAGCACTTCGATGGAAATAAGAATCCTTATGCCCGCGCTGATGACAAGGGCCAACCCTCTTCACCTGATAAGGCCCTCGCCTTGTTCGAAGCCGGGGCCGGATTGACTGTGGAAACTGTTCTCAGCGAGCCCCAGGTCCGGCAGCCTCTCTTCGTGGACTTTGACGAACGTGGCCGGCTCTGGGTCATACAATATATCCAGTACCCCAATCCTGCAGGGCTCAAAGTCCTCACCTGGGACAAACACCTTCGCAAGGTCTTCGACCAAGTGCCGCCACCGCCTCCATTTACCAGCCCTACCCACCGGAAATTCGCAGGCCGGGATAAGATCACCATCCATGAAGATACCAATGGAGATGGGAAATATGACCTCCACAAGACCTTTCTTGATGGGCTGAACATGGTCACCTCCCTCGCACATGGAAACGGTGGCGTCTGGGTCCTGCACCCCCCCTACCTCCTCTTTTATCCAGACAGAAACCAAGACGATATCCCTGACTGCGAACCAACTGTTCACCTGTCAGGGTTTAACCTGGAAGACACCCATTCCATCTCTAACAGTCTGAAGTTTGGCCCCGATGGATGGCTCTACGGCTGCACTGGAAGCACAGTGACTGCCCGCGTGCGGGTTCATCTCGACGAGGCCGCTCCCCGCTATCCCTTCCTTGGACAGAACATCTGGCGCTACCACCCGGTTCGCCATGAATTTGAGCTTTTTGCGGAGGGTGGCTGGAATAACTTCGGGGTCGATTTCGATGCGAGTGGACGTCTTTACTCAGGCACGAATGGGACTCAGCAGGCGGTCCACTTTGTCCAGGGTGGCTATTATCAGAAGGGGTTCGGCAAGCACGGCCCTCACACTAACCCATACAGCTTCGGACATTTCTTCGGAATGCCCATCCAGGGGGAGAAGATCCGGCTCGTTCACCAATGGATCCACTACAGCAGTGGGGCGATTCCACAACTTGAGGGGCGCCTCGTGGGGCCCAATTCACTCGGAAACAAAATTCATACCCTCCGGATGGAATCCAGCGGTAGCACCTTTACCACCATCGAGGAAAAAAACCCTCTCCGAACCCGAGATCAGTGGTTTCGCCCAGTTCATTGTGCAGTCGGCCCAGATGGATCGATCTACGTAGCCGACTTTTATGATGCCCGAATTACCCATGTCGACCCGCGGGACAACTGGGATCGGAGCAATGGTAGAATTCACCGGATTCGAAGTCGGGATTCCAAGGCCTCCAAACCTCCTGATCTCGGGGAATTATCCTCCCCTCAGCTGGTAGAGAAACTAATCGAAAAAAATCAGTGGGCGCGACGCCACGCGCGCCGACTACTGAGTGCCCGTGGTGAAGAGTCTACCCTCCGTGAGCTGGGCAGGATTCTAAAAGAATACACTGCGAATAATGAAAGCTCAGAGCAACAGGCTCTGGAGTCGCTATGGATTCTCCAAGGAACATCCCTGCCGCAAACTAATCCCTCGGAAATGAAGCAGCTCCTGCTCGCTGCTCTGCGAGCTCCCAGCCCCGACCTACAGCGATGGGCAATTCGTATCGCAGCTGATCACGGAATCGACCTCGGCCCCGCCCTGATCGAAATCGCGAGCAGCACAAAACATGCGGAGGTAATTTCTCAGATCGCCTCTGCCGCCCAAATTCTGGGAGATCGGCCGCTTATCGAAACCTTGGCAAGGCGAGGCGAATTTTCTGCCGATCCCTTTATCCCTCTTCAACTCTGGTGGGCTCTCGAGAGCCTCATCAGCCACCACCCCGCTCGCGCACGTGAACTTCTCTCCTACTCGGGATTCTGGGATACTCCCCTCTTCGAGACCGTTTTGAGTGAACGTGTCGGGCGACGATATATGGCAGAACGAAGCCCTGAAAGTCTCCGGATGTGTGCTCAGCTTCTCACGATCGCGAAGGGCTCCGGGCATCTCGAAACCCTGATCCGCGGAATGGCGAAGGCCCTCGAGGGAACATCTCTAGATCCAGTTCCTCCAGAACTCGATGCTGCGCTGGCTCTTCTCTGGAAGACTGAAGACGTCTCCGGGGAGGTCATTCGACTCTCTCTAAGATTGAGAAGCCCGCAAGCCCTGGCGGCAGCACGCCCCCTCCTGAAGGCCCCCTCGACGCCCCTGCCCCAGCGTCTCGACTTGATCAAGGCGCTGGGAGAGCTGGGTGATGCGCCCTCTGAAAAAATATTTCTGTCTTTACTACGTAATGAAAAAACCGAGCCATCCGTGAGGCTGGCTGCACTCACTGCGCTTCGAAGATATTCTGGAGATAACATTCCTTCTACTCTCCTAAGCCTTTATCCCCACTTACAAGGTGATCTTCGCCAGGTATCCCAGTCACTCCTGGCCAGCAGACCTGCATGGGCCCACCAGCTACTCCTGGCGGTGAAGGGCGGCATCATCGATAAGTCCTCTATCAGCCAGGCCAGCATTCTGGTCATGAGGAACTACGAGGATAGTCAGATCCTGAGCCTGCTCAATCAGCACTTCGGTTCCACGCAAAGTTCAACCAGACACAAGGCCGAACGAATCGCGGCGATCAAGAACCTCCTCTCCGCGGAGGCGCCTCAAGGAAAGCCTTCCGACGGAAATGCTGTTTTTGCCCAACAGTGCGCCGCCTGCCATAAATTCAGGAATCAGGGTCGGGACATCGGGCCAGACTTAACGGGCTATGAGATGAAAAATCTCGATTATCTGGTGCCCGCCATAATCGACCCCAACCTCGGCATTAGGGAAGGCTTCGAGCTTGCCACTATCACCCTGCGGCCAACAGGCAAGGCGACCTCTGCAATCCTGACTGGATTCATCACGGATGCGAATGCCCTCACCGTTACCATCAAGGACCTTTCCGGCATCAGAACTGTTATCGCCCGCAAGGATGTCGCACAGCTAACGCGGGCCCCGGTCTCCATCATGCCGGAAGGTCTATTAGACCGATTAAACGACCAGCAGATTCGTGATCTGATCGCCTACCTTCAATCCAAGAGCTGATCCGGGATCTTAGCTAATAAGGGCCTAGGACATCAGAATAAGGCGATAGCCCACAACCATGAGAAATGCGTCCACAAGCAGGTGGCTGATCCAACAGCCCAGCACAGTACCCTGTCTCTGATACATCCAAGTCCATATCACTCCCCCGAGGCCAACCAGTGAGGAGAGAAAAAGAGCCAGCGGAAGCGGAAAAAGAACACTCATGAGGACCAGATGGTGACCCGTGAAGGCCAGCGCAGCGAGCAAGTGACCAGGCCAGCGGCCGACCATCTGGCGCAGATGCCCATAAACGAACCACCGCCAGTAATACTCCTCCATCGCCGAATGGAGAACAGTGATGAACGCGGCTACAATCAGGAAGCGCTCCTTCGTGGCAAACCCCAGCCCCTTCGCTCTCTCAACGAGATTATGGCTGTTCTCCCTGACGATCTCTCCGATTGGGGTGAGAACCATGATCCACCCCGCCAGCACGATACCAAGCCCACTAAGGACCCCCGTAACAACAACAGCCCCCCATGAGGGCCAATTCCCAGATCGACTTTCCCTCCGGGTCAGTCCCCCAAGCCCAATTAATCCAAAAAAGAAAAGCGGATATACAAGAACCCAGATCTTGGTCGCGAACCATGCCCCTCGCCCCGTATTCCCGTGGGGAATCCAGACAACGTAGATCAACGCGCAGAGAAGGGGCACCACGAGAGCCGCCACCATCGGCGTCCAGCTCATTCGGTTGGTCCCGTTTCCTCCCGGCATACTAGCATGGTAAATCAACCCCTCCGGGTCTTGTCCATAACATCCACCGGGACAGGTAGTTATTTTCGCCTAGCCCCCGGCGGCCTCATTATTCCCCCATCAGCAGCTGGTAACCGATCACCATCAGCATCACATCTACGATAAGGTGGCTAAGCCAGCACCCGACTAGGGTTCCCTGCCGCTCATACATCAGGGACCAGATCACACCCCCTACTACTACACAGGATGTCAGGATCAAGGCGAGGGCCGCAGGAAAAAACTGAAGGGTAACAATCAGGTGGTGCCCCCCAAAAGCTCCAGCAGCTAAAAGGTGAGCACACCAGCGGCGCATCTTGCCCCGAAGTTGGCCATAGACAAACCACCTCCAGTAAAATTCCTCTAATCCAGAATGGAATACTGAAACAAAGACCGCAAAGAGCACGAAATTCTCTCTGAAGCCGAGTCCCTCGGCTCGAACCATGACCCGGGGAGCGGCTTCCCACACAAGCGAACCGACGGGCGTCCACATCAAAAGGAACCCTACAGATGCAATGACGAGCCCACTCAGCAGACCAGTTAACCCCACCCGCTTCCAGGTCGGCCACTGAATATCAGGAGCTCTTCTGAGGACTCCATTCACACCGGCTCTCCAGAGGAAGAGAAGCGGATAGCAGAGAATAAAAACCTTGGTCAGAGTGTAAGCCAACTTCCCTACCGGTCCGTCCGGGAAGATAAAAAAGTAAAAGAGCGCCCCCACAGTTGGGACCACGAGAGCTGGCAGTAGCAGAACCCAGCTAAGTTGGTGGCGCGGTGCGTTCATCAGGGTTGCAGCATGACCGACTGGCGCAGAAACGGTGAGTAGATAATTTCAATCATTCCATCGATTGGAATGATATGCCGCCCCTCCACCCGCATCCGGTCCATCCTTGCGCCCTCGAGCGGCAGGCCGTAGAAAGAACCTCGCCATGCGCCCATCAATTCTTCTCCTCTGGCCATTCGTAGTAATGGCGAGCGAGGGCCCTGATTTCGGGCGTGAAATCAGGCCGATCCTGGCAGAAAACTGCTATCACTGCCACGGCCCGGATGAGCAGGCCCGGGAGGCAAAGCTAAGGCTGGATACATTTGAGGGGGCCACCACAGGGGGGGAGACTGGCCCTGCGATCGTGCCGGGAAAGCCCGGGGAAAGCGAATTGATTGCCCGGATTCTCTCTCCGGATGCAGATGACCATATGCCACCTCAGGACTCAAAACGAGTTCTGACGCCAGACCAAAAAGCCCTCTTGAGTGAATGGATCGAGGCAGGGGCCAAATACGGAGAGCACTGGGCATGGAAAAAGCCTCTACGTCCACCCGTTCCCTCAGTCGAAGACCCATCTCTGGTCCGTAATCCTGTTGACTCTTTTCTGTTACGGAAACTTCAGCAGGAGGGACTCTCTTACTCATCTGAGGTTGATCCGGCAGCGCTCCTACGGCGGCTCTCCCTCGATCTCATTGGGCTCCCTCCACCTCTTGAGGATATTCGAGTCTTCGAGGATACATGGGCCAATTCCGAAGAACGGGAAAAGTCTTATGATGAAGCCGTTAATCGCCTCCTTTCCTCCCCCCGTTTTGGCGAAAGGTGGGGAAGACCATGGCTCGACCTCGCCCGGTATGCTGATTCTAACGGCTTTCAGGCTGACCAGTTGCGCCCTTCATGGAGCTACCGGGACTGGGTCATCAAGGCGCTTAATGCCAATATGCCGTTCGATCAATTTACGATTGAACAGATTGCCGGCGATCTTCTTCCTGATGCCACACTTGACCAGAAAGTTGCGACGGGATTTCACCGGACGGTAACCTGTAATGTGGAGGCGGGGGTCAGTCCGGAAGGTAACCGGGTCGATCAGGTAATCGACCGAGTTAACACCACTGCCACGGTCTGGCTGGGTATTACCCTGGAATGCGCCCAGTGCCATGACCACAAATACGACCCGTTCAGCATGGAGGATTACTACTCCTTTTTTGATTTTTTCAATCATACCCCACTCGAAGTTCAGCTACCCAGCAACAAGACGGACGTATCACACGATTTTATCGGCCCCTATCTCGATCTGCCCCTAACCGCCAAACAGCAACAACAAGCAGAAGACCACGAGAACAAGATCGCCCTGCTCCAGAAAAGTCGCGGCGACACTCTCAAGTCTCAGGAAGAAGACTATCTCGCCTGGGAACGCCGCCACTCCGAAAGCGTCGCGCAGCAAACTGGCTGGAAAGTTCTCCAAGTCACTAGATTCAGCTCCAATGGCGGGGAAAAACACGGCATTCTCGAAGACGGATCCGTCCTCCTCAGCGGCAAAGTTCCCAACACTGCAACCTATACCGTCGAAACCCGGACCACCCTTCCCCGCATCTCCCAATTCAAACTGGAAGCGCTCGCAACTCCCATGCTGCCTGGCAACGGACCCGGCCGCGGAGACGCCCAAAACCCCAACTTCGTCCTCAAGGAATTCACCGCCACCCTTCGTAACGACAAGAACGATACGCCGATCAGACTGCACCGCCCAAAAGCAAACTTCTCCCAGAAGAACTGGGACGTCGCCGGCCTGATTGACGGCAGACCCTCCACGGGTTGGGCAATCAATCCACAGTTCGGAAAGTCACATTGGGCTACCTTCGAACTAGTCAACCCAATCGAACAAACAAGTGGAACCACCCTCGTCTTCACGTTGCCGCAGGACTGGGGTAGAGGGCGCGTCATTGGAAACCTCCGCCTCTCCGCCCGCACCGAGGTCAGCAAAGACTCCAAACTTCCTGCCGACCTAATCGCTATTCTCAAAAATCCGGCCCACAAACGCAGTAAAACCCAGCAAAAGAAACTCCGCGCCCACTTCGAAAAAGAAACCCCCACCCTCGAGAAAATCGATGCCGAGATCGCCCGTCTCAAGAAGCAGCGCAATACTATCAAAGCCAATCAAACCCTCGTCATGGTCGAAATGGAGAAGCGGCGGACCACTCACATCCTGACTCGAGGAGAGTTCCTCTCACCAGGACAAAGGGTTCAGGCAAGGACACCCTCCATTCTCACTCTTTCCCGCAAGCCGAATGATGGGACCAAACCGTCGGATCGTCTCGCACTGGCTCAGTGGTTGGTCGACCGGGACAACCCCCTCACAGCCCGCGTGGCGATCAACCGCTGGTGGGCTGAACTGTTCGGCAACGGAATCGTCGCAACTCTGGAGGACTTCGGAACCCAATCCGAACCTCCCAGCCACCCGGACCTCCTAGACTGGCTCGCCGTTGAGTTCATGGAGTCCGGCTGGGATATGAAGCATCTTCTCAGGGTGATGGTAAGCTCTCAGGCTTATCGGCAATCCTCGAGAGTTACTCCTGCACTCCTCGAAAAGGATCCCCTGAACCTCCTACTTGCCCGCGCCCCTCGCTTTCGACTGAATGCAGAGCGTATTCGCGATAACGCTCTGGCCATCTCAGGACTTCTCTCCAAGAGAATGTTCGGGGAGCCTGTGATGCCCTTTCAGCCGCCTGGGCTCTGGCGTCAGACGGGACGAAATGAGCCCAAATGGCTGGAGGCGAAAGATGAGGGCCGCTGGCGACGAGGCATTTATATCGTCTACCGGAGGGCTGCTCCCTACCCGAGCATGGTCAACTTTGATGCGCCGGACAGGGCTGCGTGCAGTGTTGCGCGCGCGCGTACTAATACCCCAAACCAAGCCCTTACTCTCCTGAACGATCCAGCCTTCGTGGAGATGGCTCTCGCGCTTGCCGACCGAATCCTCCAAGAGTCCAGCTCTCCAGGCACCAGAATCCGGCACGGCTTTCGTCTGGCCGTTTCGCGTCTGCCTGACAGCCGGGAAAGCGGGATCATCGATGAACTCCTGCGCGAGAGGCTTGAACACTTCAAGGCCCATCCCCAGGAGGCAGAGGATCTCCTCGGAAATCCCCACTTTGTGTATCAGCCCCAAACCCAGAACCATCCGGAATTAGCAGCCTGGTTCTACGTCGCCAGCGCACTGCTGAATCTCGACGAGACAATTACGAGAAATTAAAGACACCCTCGCAACAGCTCTCCACGAACACTCTGCGCCTCTCCTAACCAATGATTTCCAGCCACCTCCAGACCGAGACCCGTCGCCTCTTTCTGCAAAAAACGGGATACGGCATGGGAGCAGCGGCCCTTTCTTCTATCGCCAACGCCGATTCCGCGGGGACCCCCAGCGGTTCATTGGGCCAGCCCGGTCTTCATCACGCACCCAAGGCGAAACGAGTCATCTATATCCATCTAGTGGGCTCACCATCCCATCTGGATCTCTTCGATTACAAACCTGAGCTTCAGAAGCGAACCGGTCAATTATGCCCTGACGAGTTCTTCGACACGAACAAGCTGGCCTTCATTCGAGAACAACCAAATCTCCTCGGAACTCCCAAAGAAGACCAATTCGCCTTCCGCAAATGTGGTGCCTCCGGCATGGAGCTGTCCAACCTTCTTCCCCACCTCCAGGGAGTTGCGGATGAGCTCTGTCTAATCAAGACTCTGCATACCGATCAGTTCAACCATGCGCCCTCCCAGATGTTTCTTCTCACAGGGTTCGAAAGATTCGGGCGGCCCAGTATGGGCTCATGGGTGAGCTACGGCTTGGGAAGTGAGAACCAGAACCTACCTGGATTCGTGGTCCTGATCACCGGCCAGGTCCTCGGGGCAGGCAATAGCGCATTCGGAAGTGGATTCCTGCCCACCATTCACCAGGGGATAGAATTTCGATCCAAGGGAGACCCGGTCCTCTATCTATCCAATCCGAAGGGAGTTTCCCCGGGGGAACGAAAAATAGTTGTGGACGCAGTCAACGACCTCAACAAGGTTGCCCTCGCTGACGTGGGAGATCCCGAAATTGCTACCAGAATCAGTCAGTACGAAATGGCCTACCGGATGCAAACCAGCGTTCCCGAGCTGATGAATATTGCCAGTGAACCCCAGACCATACACGAGATGTATGGCACGCAACCCGGTAAGACGTCCTTCGCGAATAACTGTCTCCTAGCGCGAAGACTGGTGGAGCGTGGCGTTCGCTTTGTCCAACTTTTTGATCAGGGGTGGGATCATCATGGAAGTGTTTTCAACAACCTCCCCAACAAAACCAGACAGGTCGACAAACCCATCTCCGCGCTCATCCGGGACCTACGGGAAAGAGGACTTCTGGATGAAACCCTCGTCATTTGGAGCGCTGAATTTGGCAGAACCCCGATGGCACAGGGAGCGGTAGGCAATGGCTCTGGGAAGTCCAAGGCGGGACGCGACCATCATAAGGACGCTTACAGCGTGTGGATGGCAGGGGGCGGATGCAAAGCAGGCCACGTGCATGGAGCGACTGATGAGCTCGGGTATGCCATCGCGCGTGATCCTGTTCACGTTCACGACTTCAATGCTACCATCCTCCACCAGCTGGGAATTGACCATGAGCGTCTTACCTTCCGCTACCAGGGAAGACAGTTCCGCCTCACTGATGTTCACGGAAGAGTGGTAAAGGAAATCCTCGCTTGAAAACGATTCGGGGGCTGGCTCCCTGCCTGGCTTCTTCCTATGCCATTTGCAGCATCTCCCCGATACTCCTCAGGATCTCCTTCTTTCCCTCTCCCGTCTTGATCGACGAAAGGTAGGCCCGGGGCTCGCCCTCACTCCACTTCCTCATCGCCTCCCGGAAAAGGGCAATGTTCTTTTTTGCGGCGCTCTCCTTGTTCTTGTCTGCCTTGGTAAAGATCAGCTCAAAAGGAACTTCTCCCGCTACAAGCCACTCCACGAATTCCAGATCAACGCCCTGAGGAGGATGGCGTGAATCAATCAGGACGAAGGCACAGACCAGGTTCTCCCGCTCAATGAGATAATCTGAGATAAACTTCTGGAAGCGTATCCGGTCAACCTTGGAGACCTTGGCGTATCCATATCCTGGCAGGTCCACCAGGCTCCATTGTTCATTCACGGTGAAGAAGTTTATTTCCCTCGTCCGCCCCGGGCTTCCCGAAACACGTGCCAACCCGTCAATACCGGAAAGAAGGTTGATAAGAGACGATTTGCCCACGTTGGAACGACCAATGAAGGCAAACTCAGGGAGCTTCGAATCCGGACAGCCGTCGAAACTGACAGCCCCACGCTCGAATATGGCCGATTGGATTTTCACGGTTATATAAAAGTCTACATCTTGAAGGAGCCTGTCCACTAGCCTCCTCCCACAATTACACCCAAGCCGCTCGAAGCAACTCCTTCAGGCGCTCTTTCTCCGTGGCTGAAGTCTTTGCTACGAATCCCCGGGCGTGGGCAAAATGCACATCATCCTCTTCGCCGATCCGGGTGAACTCAAGTCGTGGGTAGTCGTTGTGACGAGAGAGCCCATAGCCGCTGCCCCGTCGGTCCGGATAGACCAGACCCGCGACGTTCTCCGATTCACCAATCGAGTCGAGGTAGCGCCCAAGCCCCATCGAGGGCTCAGCCGGGAGCGGATTGGTCCGTGGCATGAACATCACCTTGAAGGAATCCTCACCGTTGGCCCCCAGAGTCCAGAGCTCGCCATGCTGATTGATGTAAGTGAGCCGCTCACGTAAGGTCTTCAAATACTCCAGGATATCCTCTCCCACCCAGCGCATCATCTCGTAGAGCAAATCGCCAGGGTCGAGCCGCTCGGCTTGTGCAAAGCGCCGTAGCAGGGTGACATCCATCGGCGAGTTCAGCTTGCTAACGACGTTGCGATCTACGCCCAGCCACTTGGCCGTCCCGCCTGCCCCCCGGGTGTCGAACCACTCCGCAGGCTCGAGCCAGTCGCAGAACATTTTTGCGTCTCCGTAGAGACCGAGGTCCTGCAACACTAGGGAGAGCGCACATACCGGATCGTGATCGCGCGGAAACTGGTGATGATCAAAATTCCCCCGCCCGGGCTCATGTTCTCCACCCACGTCGACCACCAATACTGCGGAGTTGTCGAGATCGCCCTGCTCCGGCTCCCGCCGCTCGATCGGAGCCCCGTGCTGCGCTACCAGCAAACTACACGCCAGGTAGTCGTCTTTGTGCGCGCCACCCGGGTGCGTGAGAATCATTTCAATGGACATGAGAGGCGGACGGTAGGGAGTTGCGAACAGAGAGCAAGCCCTTGCACTGGGCAGCGTGATAGCGCTGAAGCGTATCGCCCCTCCCGCAGGGTAACCAAATAATTTTCGGCACAGCACCCATCTCCCTTCTGGAACTGATTGCCTCCATCACTTCTTCCCAGCTCTCCACTCTACATCCGCTTCAGGGTCAGCAGGCGAAACTCCATTGCTTCCGCTCCGGGAATCTCAGTAGCGCGGAGAGTCAATTTCCCCTTCCCCTGCTTAAGAACAATCTCCCCGATCGTCACAGTCTTGAAATCCTTAACGTAGGACTCCATGCGCGGGTGACGGTCATGCTCAGCCCCCAGCTCTGGCACGTCGTGTGCCTCTCGTAGCTCAAAAGGAAGATTCGCCCCATTAAAGGATAACTCAAACTTTGCACCTGCATCCTTGGCTGCATAATAGAGAGCAGCCTGGTAGGTGCCGGAGGAGGCAACCTCTACATCGAAACTGATCCAGTCTTCTGTGCTTGTCCAATTCTTGAAATACGAACAGTTGGGAAAACGATTTGACCGCTTGATAGAGCCATGGGCTCTCGCATCCCTTGCTGGAAGTTGAGAGTAGCGTGACTTTGGATGAGCAATAACGAAGGGACGTTTATCATCGTAGTATGTCTGCATGAAGGCCTCACGGTGCACGGCTGCCACCCGACTCAATTTTGCAGCAACCTCAGGATGACGGGATGCCACATCCTGTTGCTGGGTCGGATCCGCAACCATGTCGTAAAGCCTTCGCTTGTCGTCCAAACGGAACCTTTGACTTCGGACACTTATCCGATCTTTCCAATGATTAATAAGAATGCGGGAAGGCCATGGCCTCTCTTCCGTGCCTTCTCTCATCAGCAACTGCTTTAGGCTAGCCCCATCGAGCTGCTTGCTCCCGGCAACAGGGACCCCGGCAACAGGGACCCCGGCAAGATCACAGAGAGTTGGCAGAAGATCTCGAACACTTGCAATCTCAGAAACAACCGCTCCCCGCTGAAGGCGGCTGGGCCAGCGAACATACAGCGGGCTTCTAACACCACCCTCATCAGTCGACCCCTTCCTGCCCCGCATCCCTCCATTCCAACGCACTCCGTTCGGCCCATTATCATGAAACCAGACCACAATTGTTTCCCCGGCCACCTCAAGCGTATCAAGACGCGCAAGTACCCGTCCGACATTCCAGTCAATATTCTCACACATAGCCAGGGCGCTCCTCTTATGAGTCTCGATCTCGCGTTCTGGGCTCTGCTGATTCCGCATCTTGAGACTTCGGACAGAAAAGCGCTCCCAGAATTTATCCGGAACCTGCATGGGTGAATGTGGTGTGTTGTAAGGAATATAGGCGAAAAAGGGCTTCCCGGACTCCACCGCTCCCTCGATGAAGGTAATCGCCTTGCTCGTGAAGTCATCGACGCAGAACCCCTCACCCTTGACCGGTCGCCCATTCCTCTCAAGGAGGGGGCTGTAATAGTTTCCCCAGTGTCCACTGCAAAACCCGTAGAACTCATCAAAGCCCCGCCCGTTGGGGTGGTAGGGGTATTGCATTCCATTATGCCATTTCCCGAATGCGCCAGTCAAATAACCCTCCGCCTTGAACATGTCCGCGATGGTCACCTCCCCGAGATTGACTCGCTCACCTCCTGCCGAGGTGGAGTATACGCCTGACCGCGCATGATGCCTTCCCGTCAGAAACTCCGCCCTCGTTGGAGAGCACACTGGACACACATAGAAACGATCAAAACTCGTGCCATCACGCTTCAACGAATCGACATGGGGTGTACGAAGATCAATATTCCCGGAGCTGGAGAGATCTCCCCATCCCTGATCATCTGTGAGAAAGACCAAAACATTGGGCGAAGAGCCGACCGCAGGATGGGCCGCAATGCCAGCAAGCATGAAAAGAAGGATTCTAACATTCATTTGCAAAAGCGATGATGTAGGTGAACCGTCACACCTTGAAGCAAAATCACACAAGCCACTACCCCGATAGGGAGGAATCCTGCCACTCCTATAAAAACACATTCTGTTGACCATCGTCTTCCTCTAACGTAAATGGCCCCTTTCCTTTCTGCTGACGATGTCTGTTCCCACGATCATTTATACGATTACCGACGAGGCTCCGGCCCTTGCCACTCGCTCTCTCCTCCCAATCATTCATCGTTTCACAAGCTCGTCAGGCATTCGGGTTGAGACCCGGGACATTTCTCTCGCCGGCCGAATCCTTGCAATGTTCCCTGACTTTCTCGCGGAGAGCCAACAGTGCGATGATGCGCTGGCTGAACTTGGAGCCATGGCAAAGACCCCCGAGGCCAACATCATCAAGCTGCCCAACATCAGCGCCTCGATCCCCCAGCTCAAGGCCGCTATCAAGGAGTTACAAGGGCACGGATATTCTCTCCCAGACTACCCTGCCGCAGCCTCTACTCCCGAGGAAATAGATATCAAGGCCCGCTACGACCGGATCAAGGGCAGCGCGGTAAATCCAGTCCTACGAGAAGGGAATTCTGATCGCCGGGCCCCAAAGGCAGTCAAGGAGTATGCCCGCAATAATCCGCATTCCATGGGCGCGTGGGCGAAAGATTCTAAGACGACCGTCGCTACCATGTCCGCTGGAGATTTTCGATATCGGGAGAAGTCCATAACTGCTGAGCAGGCTAACACCTTCCAGATTGAATTTGTCGACCCCCACGGGAGCACAGACCTACTCAAGCCCGCAGCGCCGCTTCTTGCCGGGGAAGTTCTGGATGCCAGCGTCATGAGCCTGAAGGCCCTCTCCTCTTTTCTCGACCATCAGATCGCTCATGCCAGGGAAGAGGGCCTTCTCTTTTCTCTGCATATGAAGGCCACCATGATGAAAGTGTCCGACCCCATAATCTTCGGCCAATGCGTGCGGGCCTACTTCAAGGAGCTGATCGAAAAGCATGAACCGCTGCTCGATGAACTCGGAGTCGATCTCAACAATGGCATCGGCGACCTTCTTGCCAAGGTTGAGACTCTTCCTGAAGAAAAATCCAAGGAGATCAATGCCGACCTCCAGGCCTGTCACGATAAGGGGCCGGGGCTTGCCATGGTGAACTCCGACCGAGGAATCACAAATCTACACGTGCCCAGCGATGTCATTATTGATGCCTCCATGCCGGCAATGATTCGTGACTCCGGCAAGATGTGGAATGCACTCGGAGAGCGCCAGGACACCCTTGCGGTTATCCCCGACAGCTCCTATGCAGGCGTCTATCAATCTACCATTGAATTCTGCCGTGAGCATGGCGCTTTCGACCCTGCTACGATGGGGACCGTTCCGAATGTTGGCCTGATGGCCCAGAAGGCCGAGGAGTATGGATCCCATGACAAGACGTTCCAGGCCCCCGCGGATGGCACTATTCGTATCGTCGATGGCGATGGAAACATCCTCATCGAGCACAGCGTCGAGAAGGGAGACCTCTGGCGAGCCTGCCAGACCAAGGACGCTCCAATTCGTGACTGGGTGAAACTGGCGGTGACCCGTGCCCGCGCGACCGGGTCTCCAGCCATCTTCTGGCTCGACGAAAACCGCGGTCACGATGCCCAGATTATCCGTAAGGTGCAGACAAATCTAGCGGAGCAAGATACCGAATCACTCGATATTCGTATTCTATCACCGGTTGATGCATGTCGATTCACCCTCGAACGACTCAAAGCGGGTAAAGATACCATTTCCGTGACCGGCAACGTCCTGAGAGACTATCTTACCGACCTCTTCCCCATTCTCGAGGTAGGCACCAGCGCAAAAATGCTCTCTATCGTTCCGCTCATGAATGGAGGAGGGCTGTTCGAGACCGGGGCTGGAGGTTCGGCCCCGAAACACGTTCAGCAATTTAATGCGGAAAATCATCTTCGATGGGACTCCCTCGGTGAATTTTTAGCTCTCGCGGTCTCCCTCGAGCACGTCTCTGGTAAATTCAGCAGTCCGAGAGCGCGTATTCTGAGTGAGGCTCTGGACGAGGCCAGCACCCAGTATCTTCTCAACGACCGGGCACCTTCCAGGAAATGTGGGGAGTTGGACAATCGAGGCACGCACTTTTACCTCGCACTTTACTGGGCCCGTGCAATCGCGGCTCAGAATGAGGACCCGGAACTTAAGGCGGAATTCTCATCCCTCGCCGGACAACTGGAAGAAGCAGAGGAAACGATCATAGAGGAGTTGACCATGATTCAGGGGGGAAATGTTGAAATCGGAGGCTATTTCCGTCCCGACGACGCCATCGCAGACGCGGCAATGCGGGCGAGTAAGACACTCAACTCCATCATTTCCGGTTGATCTCCCGTCCGGCAGAAGCCCGACGAGCAACTTATCGCTAGTATCCAAGGGCCATTCGATTGTATTCTGGAGCGTGCCTCGACAATTCTCCGCGTTTTCTGATTTTCTTCGATTCATGATCCTCAGCGCTTGCTGCTGGATTGGAACTGCACTCCCAGGGCCTGCGAACCCTCAGATCAACTCTATAGGGCATACTCCCGGGGGAAAAATATCTTTCGAATTAGGCCCGGATCCGGGCGGCTACCATGTTCTTCGCCGGTCTAACGACTTATCAGAAGTCGGCAGCGGCCGGCCCGTAGCCATCGTGAGAAGTAATTCCAGCGCGGTGACCATAGCGGACTCCTCCCGCCCTAAAAGCAGGGCCTTTTATCAGCTATCCCACTTCAGGTCCTCACAGGCCGGGGATCTCGATAACGATGGCTTTTCCGACTGGCTCGAAATGGCAAGGCCTGGATATTACAATCCTCTCAATCCAGCGCCTCCCGTGAATCGGATCCACGGATCCCTGATGCTCACGGATCGGGCACACTATGAAAGAATGGCAGGTAGAGACGGGCGACCCGGAGCACCAGAAATCCGCGAGGTAAAGTTTCTCGTATACAACGTCCACACTCCTACCCCTGTTCTCTACTTCGCAGATACTACCCGTTATCAGTATCACTACGACTTCACCAACCAGGCAGTGAATCGCTATAACAGTGTCAGCCTGTTCAACAGCCAGACCTACTTTAACAACACAACCCGAAGGAACCTTGCTGGAAGTCTGATTGCTCACGATAATTACGTCGACGAGAAGGGGCAGCGGGGGCTCTACACCGTGGAATTCTGGCCAACCGATCCTGTTGCTTTCCGGTTTGTGGAAAAGGGATACGAACTGATCGCCGCCGCCATGCCCTTCGTCGATGGAAACATTGCGTATCATCCTGCAAGTGAGACTCAGCGGACAATCTATGAGGACGAGAAGGAAGCTTTTGACAATTCCTACGTCAACGTAATCCAAACCGATGAACTTTACCGGAACGTTGTGTTCACGGGACTGAATCCGGGTGAAGGATATGGCCGTCTTCGCGTCGTGAATGGCTCTGAAACCCTCTCCGTCCGCGATGTGGTGATCTTCCGCAATATCCCTAATGACCTCACTCACGTTGCAGGGATCATCACCGAGATTCCTCAGACCCCGCTTTCTCACGTTAATCTCAAGGCAATGCAGAATAATACCCCTAATGCCTACATCAGGGATGCCTCCTCTCACCCCGATATCGCACCATTCCTCGGCCAGAATGTCTATTACCGGGTTGATCGAGATGGCTTCGAAATGCGGGCTGCCTCGGATGAGGAAGTCGACGAATGGTTCGAAGCGATACGGCCATCACAGCCTCAGACCCCTGTGCGGAATCTCAGCATTACCGATATCCGGCCTCTTTCGCAGATTCGCTTCGGAGCATCCAATGCCTTCGGAGCAAAAGCAGCAAACGTCGCCGAGTTGCGCAGAATCATCCCCCGGAATTCCCCTGATGGCTATGCCATCCCCTTTTACTTCTACGATGAATTCATGAAGTTCAATGGACTTTATGATGAGGCTCTTGAAATGATCGAACAACCGCTCTTTCAAAACTCCCCTCTTTTCAGGGATGCCCTTCTGAGTCGCTTCCGAGACACTATTGAGGACTCTCCACTCCCGGCCTGGATGACCGAGTCTGTAGACAGGCTAAAGGCCTCATGGAGGCGTAACGTCAGCCTGAGGCTGAGATCCAGCACAAATAATGAAGATCTCGAAGGCTTTAACGGCGCTGGACTTTACAGCTCCTATACCCACGCCATCGACGAAGGCCCCTTGGAAAAGAGCGTGAAGCAGGTCTGGGCCAGCCTCTGGAACTACCGCGCCTTCGAAGAGCGTGAATTCTGGCGCATTGACCATTTCTCCGCGGCGATGGGGGTTCTGGTTCACCCTAACTACACTGGAGAGCGAGCCAACGGAGTCGGGGTGACGACCAACATCTTCGATCCCGCATGGGAGGGCCATTATGTGAACGTCCAAGTTGGAGAAAATCTGGTCACTAATCCGGAAGCCGGGACGACCCCGGAAGAGTATCTCATCGCCCAGCTATTTGGAGGGTCAGACGAAATTCAATATATCCGGTTCTCGAATCTACTTCCCCGGGGAGAGACCATCCTCACCCGCGCTCAGGCCCTCGACCTCAAGATCAAGATGGATATGATCCACAACCATTTCCGCTCCTTGTATCAGCCCTCCAACTGGTCCTCGTGGGCAATGGAAGTGGAGTTCAAGATTACCGATGACGGCGAACTCCTCGTCAAGCAGGCGCGTCCGTGGGTTTTCTAGTAACACGCAGACCAGATTGAGACCGCGCGAAGTGATCTGTCATTACTCCCGCCATACCTCGATCAGGTAGTGGAGGACATTAAGAGTCTGTTAAGACCGTAAAGCATAGGTAAAGCGCATGGCCCTATCGCGCGGCATGTGGTTCATGGTTATTCATGAAAAACCTTGGAGCCCATACCCATGTCTTTCGCCTGCTGACAACCCTTGCGGTGGCAACCCCCGCAGGGGCCCAGATCCCTGCAGATTCACGAGTCGATTTTTCTCCGCAAGCAGGCAATGGGTTCATGCGGATCTCTATTGCGGACCCGGGGAACCATACATGGAATCTGGAGATCTCAAATGACCTCGTCTCGTGGTATGAATTTCAGACCATCAAAGTTCATAACGGGAGCTTTGGCACAAATCTTCACATTCTCGAAAACGCGCCACGCTCCTTCTATCGTCTGACCTTCGATCCGGTTCTGCAAACGGGGGTGAGTAATGCAAGCCAGGCCCTGGCACTTCCATCCATCCCTGACAACTATGCCCTTCCCTCCCTTCCTGCGCATTTTCTTGCCCCTCAGATACTCGCCCAGGACAATACCCCCGCTGGCAATCCTGTTACAGACCGCGGAGCCACACTCGGACGAGTCCTTTTCTACGACAAGCGCCTCTCCGCCAATAACACCACCTCATGCGCATCCTGCCATCAGCAGGAGCATGGTTTCTCCGATCCTCGTCAATTCAGCATCGGATTTCTTGGAGGTGAAACTGGCCGCAACTCAATGGGCCTGACCAACGCCAAATACTACGAGCGAGGACATTTCTTCTGGGATGAGCGCTCGCAAACACTGGAGGAGCAGGTCCTAGAGCCCATCCAGAACGAAGTGGAAATGGGACTAACCCTCGCTGAACTTGTCGCCAAAGTTTCCGCAGAGCGCTACTATGCCGAACTTTTCACCTCCGCCTTCGGAGACGCCGTCGTGAACTCGGAACGGATCGCTCTCGCCCTCGCCCAGTTTATTCGCAGCATCATCTCAACAGAATCCAAGTTTGATCTTGGGAGGTCGTCCAACTTTTCCAACTTCAGCCCGGAAGAGAACCAAGGACGACGAATATTCAATGGACAGGGACGGTGTGACAACTGCCACGGGACCGATAACTTTGTCCCTGACAACGTTTTCAATAATGGTCTCGAAAATCCCTACACGGATCCTGGCATAGGTGCGATCACACGCCGGCAACAGGATCTTGGTAAGTTCAAGGTTCCCTCCCTCCGTAATATCGCTCTCACGGGACCATATATGCATGATGGCAGGTTCACTACCTTGGAGCAGGTCGTCGAATTCTACGATTCTCAGGTAGTCAACCATCCCAATCTCGCTCCTCAGCTCCGCAATAACAATCGCCCTATCCGATTGAACCTCAGCGAAGCTGAGAAAAGGGCCCTCGTGGCTTTCCTGCATACCCTGACGGACCCCAACCTCGCCACCGATCCAAAATACTCAGACCCCTTCAATTATGGGGAATAATATCCAACGGATAATCCACGCACGACGGCCCCTCGTTTGCAGGGGTCGCTATCGTGTTCTTAACGGCAGACATCCCAAAAAAGTCCAGCTAGGCTATGCCCCAATATCCCTGTTTTGTGACGTCGAAGCCCATGCGCATTCCATATCTGCTCTTCTGCCTTCTCCTTCTTCTGCAAGGCCAAGCTCATACACTCCGGGCAAGCCCTACCGCTTTTCGTCCTGAGAATCTGAAGCAGGTGGACACCGTAATATCGGAGGCTATCCGGAAAAAGAAACTCCCTGGCGGGGTTCTCTGGCTGGAGCGGGGTGATGAGATCTACCGGAAAGCCTACGGCAAACGGTCATCGGTTCCTGTGAAAGAGGATATGTCAGTCGATACCATCTTCGACGCAGCATCTCTCACCAAAGTAATCGCTACCACTCCATGCATCCTAAAAATGATCGAGAATTCGAGGATCAAGCTTGAGGACAAGGCCTCCAAATTTCTTCCCGAACTTACCGGCGACCCTAACAAGGCCAGGATTACCATCCGTCACCTTCTTACGCATACCAGCGGTCTTCTCCCCGGAATTCGCAAGGGTTATGACTGGAGCGGCAGGGCTACTGGGATTGCCCTTGCCTGCAGCGAACCCTCAGTCGGTCATGCCGGTTACGACCACCGTTATAGCGATATCAATTTCATCCTGCTGGGAGAGGTTGTTCGCAGAATTTCAGGAAAACCTCTTTCAGTGTTCGCACAGGAAACAATTTTCGGCCCTCTGAAAATGAATGACACCTTCTTCCTGCCTGCGGAAACACATCTGCCCCGGATTGCACCAACAACCTTGATGGCTGACGGAAGCATACTCAGGGGAGTGGTCCACGACCCTACCGCAGGAGCCATGGCGGGTGAAGCAGGGCATGCGGGCCTATTCACCAGCGCCCATGATCTCGCGCGTTTTGCCCGCATGATCCTTCAGGGTGGAAAACTCGAGGAAACGCGTATCCTACACCCAGAAACGGTCAAGCTCATGTCTTCTGTGCAGACTCCCGAAAGAGTTTCTGTCCGTCGAGGGCTAGGATTTGACATTGATTCTCCTTACGCGGGGCCACGAGGGAAAATCTTTCCACTCGGTTCCTTCGGCCACTCTGGATGGACCGGCACCTCTCTCTGGCTGGATCCCTTCAGCCAGACGACGGTCATCTTCCTGAGCAACCGAAATCATCCCTCGGGGGGAGATGTCCGCAAACTACGCTATCAACTCGGCACCCTTGCTGCGGAGGCTACGGGCTTCGACTTCACAGCGGTCTCAGGGGCCCTGCCTGAGGTGACGGGCCGGAAGACGAACGATACCCCGGAGAAAGTTCAATATCCGGTCGGCAATGTTCTCAGTGGAATCGATGTCCTGATAGCCAGCGCCTTTGCTACCCTGAATGATCTCAGGGTTGGCCTAATCACTAACCCAACAGGGCTGAATCGGGATCGCAGGAGCACGATCGACCTTCTCCACGAAGCCCCCTCCGTAAAATTGGTCTCTCTTTTCGGCCCAGAACACGGCATCCGTGGCACGCAAGACGGAAAGGTTGAAGACGGAATCGATAACCGGACCGGGCTCCCCGTCCGTAGCCTCTATGCTGGGAAGGCTCGCCGCAAACCGAGTCCGGAGCATCTGAAAGAGATCGATGCCCTCGTTTTTGACATGCAGGACATCGGGTGCCGCTTCTACACCTATCTCTCCACTATGGGCCTCGCAATGGAAGCAGCATCGGAAGCTGGAATCCAGTTTGTCGTCCTTGATCGGGTGAATCCGCTGGGTGGTGAAAAAGTGGCGGGGCCACTCCGTGACGGGGACCAGAAGTTCGTCGCCTTCCACGATATTCCATTACAGCACGGCATGACCGCGGGGGAGATTGCCAGGCTCTACCAAAGCGAACTCTACCCCGAGCTGGACCTCTCGGTAGTCCCCCTTCGCCATTGGAAACGTTCCATGCGTTTTGATGAAACGGGTCTTCCATGGGTCAAGCCTTCCCCAAATATGCCCAACCTCGCTGCCGCTACCCTCTATCCGGGTATTGGCCTGCTGGAGTTCACCAATCTTTCCGTAGGTAGAGGAACTAGTCTTCCATTTGAACTTGTTGGCGCACCATATATCGGACCTGAAGACCTCGCCTCGCAGCTCAGTGCAACAAATCTCCCAGGGCTCGAATTCGTTCCTGTCAGATTCACTCCGGAATCCAGTGTTTTTGAAGGAGAGGAATGCGGTGGCGTACGCATTCTCCTGAAGGATCCTTCCACCTGCGAATCTCCTCGTCTCGGCCTCGCCCTGGCCCAGTCACTGCGGAAACTCTACCCGAACCAATGGCAAACCGAAAAG
>JAQWTV010000109.1 GCA_029242545.1 Roseibacillus sp. | reverse complement strand
TGCGCCTCATACAAGGCCACCACCGAGTCCATGCCTCCGCTTACCAGCACTGCTACCTTCTGCCCGCTCTTCATCACTTGTTTGCTGGAAAACGGGCCCTCTCGACCCGGCACCTCTGCTTACCACTCGTCGGGGTAACTTGCCGAGGCGGTCAGGCTGATTCCCCCTCGAGGAGAGAATTCACCCACAACATCCATTCGTTGCGGCTTCGTAGCCGCCACCAGGTCATCGAGAATCCGATTCACGATCTCCTCATTGAAACAGGGCAAATTCCGATAGGAGGCGAGGTAATACTTCAGAGACTTGGTCTCCACGCACAGCTCGTCAGGCACATAACTGATCTGCACGTGGGCGCTGTCCGGCTGCCCCGTCACCGGACACAGCGAGCTGAACTCCGGACAATCGAGGGTGATGGTGTAACCTCGTCCCGGAGACTTGTTGGCAAAGGTATCCAGCTTGGCCTCGTCAGGCGAGGCGGGCAAGCTGCTCTCGTGCCCAAGGAGGCTGAAATCGTCTGCCGGTCCGTTGCTCATCGTGGTGAGAAGCTAAAGCAATCTCCCACCCGATCCAACTCTGAATGCCACAGCAACCAAGGGTCGCAATTCCATTCGCGTTCCCCCACAACGGATGTAGATTATCTCCTCGCAATGCCTTCCTCGTCCGATGCTCACTGCCCCTCCTGCGGAATCCCCATCGAGCAGGGCGCCTACGACTATTGCCCCAAATGCGACTTTCCTCTGCGCGGCCTGCGCCTCAAGGGCCTCCTCGAAGTGGATGTTGTCCATTCCGGAGAAGACTGGGACCGGGCCCGGAGAAAAATTGAGCAAGCCGTTGATGACGCTATTTACGAGGGGCACTCCGGCGTCAAAATCATCCATGGCTACGGCTCCACCAGCGGGCGGTCCGTCATTGGACCACGAACCGTCTCCCTCATGCGCTCCCTCGCCGAGCGCACCGACGGGCGATTCGCCACCGACCGGAACAACCCGGGCGCCCACCTGATTTGGTACAACAGGTAAGCCAGCCCCTCCTCTTAATTCGGAGAGTGACATATGGCACGCGGTGCAGTTGCCCACACCGGGGCCCTTCTCCTATCGTCGCAGATGACTTCACCCGTCGGCTGGCGGTAGCGAAGGGATCGGCCTAGCCTCACTTGGGAGGGTTCTACCTTTGAGAGGAAAGTCTGTGCAAAACAGACATTTCTGCCATCATGCAGTCCGAGAAAACTGACGAAAGAAAACGCATGGCAGCAAAAAAAAGCATCGAAGTCGTGGCTGCAGTTATTTACTGGGAGGACAAAATCCTGTGCATGCAACGAGGTCAAAACCAACGGGCATATATCTCAGAAAAATGGGAGTTCCCGGGAGGAAAAATAGAAGCCTATGAATCTCAGGAAACCGCTCTAAAAAGAGAGATTCTCGAAGAGCTGCACCTGGCTATTGAGATCAAGAGCCCGATCTTAACGGTGCACCACGAATATCCTGACTTCAATCTTATCATGCATGCCTTCGAGTGCCATACGAACGAGGATAACGAGCCTATAATTACTAGAACTGAGCACTTAGATCATTTGTGGTTAAATCCTTGCGAGCCATCTTTTCGGTCGCTCGATTGGGCCGGGGCGGACATTCCTATCGTTGCAGTTTTGGCAGAATCAACATAAAGATTTCATATGGAAAAGAGCTCTCTCGGACAAAGCTCTGAACCCCGACTTGTTCTAAATGCAGGGGACACCAAAGTATCTGCTACCCTAAAGGCTGAGCTTAGATCCTGCGAGGAGTTCCGAATTTATGTTGCGTTTGTAAACAAGGAAGGACTTGCCGTCCTGAAACAAGAGCTCCTTGATTGCGAAGAAAGGGGCATTTTGGGAAAGGTCTTGGTTTCTCAATACCTCAATTTTACCGAACCGCTGGCCCTAGAGGATCTTCTCTTATTTCGTAACTTGGAGGTTCGAATTCTCACCAAGTCGAAAATGCATTCAAAAGGATACTTTTTCACCCATAGGGAGGAGGAGCGCTACGTGATTGGTAGTAGCAACTGGACCGCAGGGGCCTTGTCGTTAAATCAAGAGTTGAATGTTCTTTGCTCCGCCCATCGTAACTCCCAATTCCGAAAGGAAGTCACTTCGACTTTCGACCAAGCCTTCGAGCAAGCGACCCCAGTGACAGATACTTATATTGAATGGTATCGTTCAGTTTGGAAACAACCTCGCTATACCAAAGCAGCAGATCCCTGGGCAGGGGAGTGTCACGAGCCACATAGTACAGGTTCTACTTTCGGGCATTGGGATACATCTCACCGAGAGCATCTACCGACACCTCACGATCTTGCTAATCCTCCGACCCTAGATGAAGCGATTACGCCTCCAATAATTAAAACGGACGACTCTGACCACTCAGAAGAATATATTCCGAGAATCCCTTCCGAGATTACCTCTCGGGAGCTAGACCGAGTTCCCACAGGACCACAGCAACCAACTCTACCGCAACCCAATTCTATGCAACAAGAGGGGTTAGGCGAGCTACAGAGATTGATAAATCAAGGAGCATCGAAGGCTTTAGTAATTTCTGCTACCGGCACTGGAAAAACATATCTGGCCGCATTCTTCGTTAAGAATCAGGGTGCTAAACGTGTTCTCTTTGTGGTTCATCGAGAACGCATCGCCCGCCAGGCGATGGCCTCTTTTAAGGAGGTCTTGGGCCAAGAATTCAGCTACGGACTTTGTATCGGTTCTTACAACGAAACGGACAAAGACATGTTGTTTTCGACAGTACAAACCTTGTCACGCCCCGAAAGGCTTTCCCACTTCTCACCACACCAATTTGACTGCATTATCGTCGATGAGTCTCATCGCGCCGGAGCCTCTTCTTATAAGCGTTTTTTAGATCATTTCCGACCCAAGTTCCTCCTGGGGATGACCGCAACGCCCGAGCGCACAGACGGCCTCGATATTTTCCCACTATTCGACCATAACGTCGCTTTCGAAATCCGACTGCAGCGTGCACTCAAAGAAGGAATGCTTTGCTCGTTCCATTATTACGGAGTGAGTGATTTATCTATAGATGGAGAGATCGTTGACGACTCAAGCGATTTCAACCGTCTAACCGCGGGGGCACGAGTGGATCATATTGTGAGGATGATGAAACGATACGGGTGCTGCAGTGACCGAGTGAGAGGCCTCATTTTTTGCAGTCGCAATGATGAGGCGAAACGACTCAGCATGCTACTGAATGAAAAAAAAATCAGAACCCTCTCATTGTCGGGGACAGATGACGAAAAACAAAGAGAGGATGCTATATTGCGATTAGAGGCCGAGCCCGATGACCCGAACGGACTAGATTACATCTTAACCGTGGATATTTTTAATGAGGGAGTCGACATCCCAAGCGTCAACCAAGTGGTGATGCTTCGACCGACCCAGTCCGCCATTATCTTTGTGCAGCAACTGGGACGAGGGCTACGACTAGTTGAGGGCGAAAACAAGTTCCTTACCGTTATCGACTTTATTGGAAACTATGAACGCAACTTTCTGATCCCTGCAGCGCTCTATGGCGACACATCCGGCAATAAAGACAATCTCCGGAGGCGCCTTGTGGCTGGCGACAGCACTATACCTGGGACTTCGTCAGTAAACTTCGACCGCATTTCGAAGGAGCGGATCTTCGAAAGCATTAACAAGGCGAAAAACACGGGCTTCCGCGAGCTCAAAGCTGAATTCATGGCCATGCAACAGCGACTTGGCCGAGTCCCCCTTATGATGGATTGGCATCGTCTTGGAGGACGAGACCCACGTCTCTTTGCCGCAGCGTCGAATGCAAGTTACGCCCATTTTGTGGAACGAATGGACGAGCAATCCATACAGGATTTTTCAGCTAACATGAGAGGAGCGATGGAAGTATGGGCTAAGGGCGCCCTTAACGGTGATCGGGACACCTTTTTTGGGCCAGTTGGAATGTTAGGTTCCGGGGACTGGTTCTAGTTGCGCCATGATTCTGGCAAAGCCGTCGGGGCTCTGGAAGCCCAATCTGCTGTGCGGGTGGACGCGGTTGTAGAAGCTCCTC
>JAQWTV010000107.1 GCA_029242545.1 Roseibacillus sp. | reverse complement strand
CGCAGGAGGCGGCGCGGGCGCAGGGGGGGGCGGCGCGGGCGCAGGGGGCGGCGCGGGCGCAGGAGGCGGCGCGGGCGCAGGAGGCGGCGCGGGCGCAGGGGGGGGCGGCGCGGGCGCAGGGGGCGGCGTATCAGGCGGACTGTCTGCCTCTACCTGGGGCTTATCATTACTCGAATCATCCTGGCCGGCGGATCCGACCGCGTGCAATACCCCCTCACTTTCGCGACTCCTTGCCGCCGCCATCTCAGCAATTGCATCGTGCTCCTCCGAAACTTGATCTTTCCCCCTCGTTGCCGCCGCAGGAAGATCCTCCTCAGAACCCATCCTTATCTCCTCAACGCTCCGAGAGGGATGAGCAGGTTCAGCTTGTCCCGGAGAGAGAACGCCAGATCCGCTCTCTCCCTCCTCTAAACGCTCGCCCACCAAAGGACTTGATTCGTCCGCATAGAAGTCGGGTGGCGGCTCCTCTCCGACCCCCAGAAACTGCAGAGCCTTCGGCATCTCGGCCGACGTTCCCATGATCAGCTTGGGTGCCGGGGTGGCTCCTTCCGTTCCTGGATCGATCGCAGTAATCAACTTGGGGCGCTTTCGGTCGCCGGGCTTACCCCCTTCAATTCTTTGAACCCCACCCTTGGTCTTCCGGAACTTTCCTGTCGCAACAAGATCAGCCTCAAACTGGTCCATAAATTCGGGGTCACCTTCACGGCGTCTGGCCAATTCGGCCAGCGCGTCCTTATCGAGCGCATCTCTAAGGTAGCGCTCAAACAGTTGAGCCCGGGTCATCGCACTTGTGCATAGCATCTCCGCAACGCCCCCGCATCCCTAATTGTAGTCCCTCTCTGACCGGTCAAAATATTCTGGACAGCTCCGGCGCAGAGGCCGAGAAGTCGAAGCTCTCTTTACCCGATCGAAACCGGAAAGCCCCCGATTTCCAGTTCCAACCCTTTAATCTATGTCGATTACCCTTATTACCGGAGCCAGTCGTGGAGTTGGCGAGGCCCTCGCATGGAAGTTAGCAGGAGAAGGCCACACCGTCGCGGCTCTAGCACGAAGCGGGGAAGCACTTCAAAACCTTACACAGAAAGCTGAGGCTGAGAGCCTCTCTGGATCCATCATCCCCTGTGCTGTCGACCTCCGTGATCCAGATGCAATCTATCAGTGTGTGGGCACCCTCGAGAACCGAGGCCCGATCGAGACGCTCGTCAATAACGCCGCCGTGGTTGAGAACATTCCCTTCGCAGAGCAATCGGTTGCGCAAATTGAGGCCATCGTCGATAGCAACCTCAAAGGCACACTCTACTGCACGCATGCCGTCATCCAGCATATGATTCCCCGCAGGGCTGGCAAAATAATCAACGTTTCGTCTGTGGCAGGGATTCGCGGAATTTCCGGACAGGTCAGCTACTGTGCCTCAAAGCACGGGATGGTGGGCTTTGCAGACGCTCTTACTCAGGAACTCATTCCCCATAATATCCAAGTCGCTACCATCTGCCCAGGGGCTATCGACACCCCACTCTGGGATCCCGAGAGAAACCCCTATCCCGGCGATATAAAGAAGACAATTCAGCCAAGCGAGATCGTTGACCTCGTCTCATACATTCTCGCCCAGCCGGATCACAGCATCTTCAAGCGAATCGTCGTCTTTCCGAGCAACGAGTGGCATTAAATCCAGCGGCCGGGCATACACCCCAATAGCGTGCGCATTTGCCTCCTTGCTTAGGATCCCCCTGATGAGGTAAGAATACCGGTAGCTACGACGCCTCCCACGATGAAGATCAGTCCTCCAACTCCTCGCTTTCCCTCCCTCCCCCTGAAGTGCAGAGCTCTTCTCTCCGCTTGTGTCTGCCCCCTGCTCCTCCTCTGCGGTCAGGCTTCTGCCCAAAGCACACTAGCCGACTCAGCCGCAGAGTTCTCGGGAATCCAAGGTCAGGAAGATTGGTATTACGGTTACCGCAATCTTACCCTCGACGGCGGCGGTAATGATTACGACCCGGAAGCCGACTTCATCGCCTTCCCGGTTGATGGCACAGACTTCGGTTCTGACTCGAACGCTTGGAATGGTACGATCTTCGATTTTTTTGACGCTGGTGGAAATACCACTAATCCCCCTTGGACGACTCTTGGCGCCGAAAGCTCCCATCCGAACGGCACGAATCAGACCGAGACCCACTGGACGGTGCGCCGATGGACGGCCACAGAGAACGACCTGACCGATCCAACTCTCCTGCAGGTCGAGTGGTTCATTTCCAAGACCGCAGGCAACCCCAACGGACAAGGAGTCACTGCCCAGCTCCATCTTAACGGAACCATGGTCGGCAAAACCACTATCGCCGGAGATGATACCACGGGCATCACAAAGACAGTATTTGTGACAGCCGATGTAGGTGACTACATTGACTTGGTCCACACGTCAGAAGGACCAGGAGGAAACACCGCAGACGGAAGTGATAGCTCTCTTGTCTCAATGGTGATCTCTACGATTGTCGACAGTGACAGTGACCAGTTACCCGACGCCTGGGAAGAAACGTGGTCTCCCGGAGACCTGACCGTGCTCTCGAGTGGAGCGGATTTCGATGCGGATGGCCTCTCCGACGAGGAAGAATTTGCTAATGGAACCGATCCTGGGAATGCAGATACAGACGGTGACGGCTACCCGGACGCTGAGGAGATCGATGGCGGCAGTAGCCCCAGTAACGCCTTGTCCCTGCCACAGGGAGCCGGGCTTGCCGATTCCCGCGAGCAGTTCAGCGACGTCCAGGGAGCGGAAGGATGGAATTCTGGATATCGCAACTATTCTATCGACGGGGGCGGCGACAATTATGACCCCAATAGTGGATTCATTCAGTTCCCTGCCGAGGCATGGAGGGAAGCTCAGAGCCAGTGGCGCCTTGCCCCGCAAGGAGCTCCCTGGACCACTCTCGGAGCAGAAAACACCCATCCCAATGGCACAAACAGCGCTCCCAATGAGGAGCACTGGACCATCAGGCGCTGGGTCGCCTCGGTAGATAGCCCCACTGATGTGAGAGTCTATTGGAGACACAGGGCAGCGAACACCGCGGGAGACGGCACCACAGGAGCGATCCATCTCAACGGCGAGCGTGTCGACTCAATTGCTGTTTCTGATGGCGTTGGCGATACCCGATCCTATTACCTCACGATCGACAATGGAGATATCATCGACCAGGTAGTGACCCCGGTGGGAGTCAGTGGCAGCCGAATCGATGGGAGCGATGGTTCCGCCAACTGGATGCGCATCGACACGAAGATCCCGGCTGCTCCAGTTCAGCCCAATGGCAAATATTTCATCCCCATGGATGCCTTGGACTCAGATGGTGACTCGATCCCCGATTTCATTGAAACAGATCTTCTCGGCGAAGACCTGACCCAGTTAGCCGCAGGATCAGACTGGGATGCCGATGGGGCCGCGGATGAAATCGAGGTCGCCAGCGGATCGAATCCAACGATCGGCGACACCGACGGAGATGGAGTCGACGATGGAGCGGAAATTGAGACCTTTGGAACTGACCCCTGTAACCCTGACAGTGACGGAGATGGACTGAATGATGGTGACGAGGTATTTGGAGTGCCTGCGACAGATCCCAGCAACGCGGACTCCGACGGGGATGGCTTTAGTGACAGCCAAGAGCTGCAAGCAGGTAGCGATCCCAATAGTCAGGGAGACACTCCACTCTCGGGAACTCTCGCAGACTCCGTTTTGAGCTTTTCTGAAATCCAAGGAGAGGGTGGATGGGAATCCGGCTACCGGAACGTCACCCTCGATGGTGGCGGAATCGATTATGATCACGTCGCAGATTTTGTCCCCTTCCCTGCCGAAAGCTGGAGAGGCGCAGGATGGCGTCTGGCTCCCGGCGGAGCCCCTTGGACCCTGTTGGAAGCCGAAAACAGCCATCCGAATGGCACCAATAGCGCACCCAACGAGGAACATTGGACCGTTCGGAGATGGACGGCAGAGGGCTTGGACGGTGAGTCTGCCGTAAGGATCAGTTGGTCTACCCGTAAAGTGAACCCCAATGGCGACGGAGTCACCGGGGCGGTGCACCTGAACGGAGAGCGGCTCGATAGTGCTGTTGTCAGCGACACCACGGGCGTCAACCGGATTTACTACGCCAATATTTCTAATGGTGACGTGCTCGATCTCATTCTCAGCCCCCAGGGTCAGACCAGCGCCATTGATGGAAGCGATGGCTCAGCCAATTCGATGAGGATCGATAACCGGATTCCCGCTGTTGCCATACAGCCCGATGGCAGCCTTTTCATTCCTGCAAACGCTCCCGATACGGATGAGGATGGAATTTTCGACCTGTGGGAAGAGCTCTTCTTTCCTGGCGATCTCGAACAACTGTCTACTGGCGGGGACTATGACTCCGATGGACTTACCGACGAAGCAGAGTTTCTGGCGGGGACGGATCCCACCCTTGCCGATACGGATGCCGATGGACTAGCCGATGGAGCGGAGGGAGTCGCTGGGACTGACCCTCGCAATTCTGATACCGATAATGATTCCTTCGGAGATTTCCATGAGGTCGCCACCGGATTCGATCCACTCGATGGATTTTCTAACGTTGCGGAGAACTTCACTGCGATCGCTGATTCGCAATTTGACTTCCCGTTCAGCGACACCCCGCAGGGAGAATACGGATGGACTCACGGTTATTACGATATCACCGCGGACGGCGAGCCTCCCGCCAACTCAAACTTCATCCTCTTCCCTTCCGACGGAACGCCCTTCCCAAGTGAGCAAAACTTCTGGGATGGATTTTCCTTTGATTGGAGTGACGCGTCCGGAAATGCGGTCAACCCTCCCTGGACCGCGTTAGGGGACCTCGACGGACATCCGAGTGGTGATAACAACGGAGTAGTGCACTGGGTCACACGCCGGTGGGAAGTCGACCAAGATGCCGAGCTTGCTCTTCATTACTCGGTCCAGAAGGTGGGTGCCGGAGGCAACGGGGTAACGGCTGTTCTTCTGCACAATGGGCAACAGCTGCACAGCACAACCATTGCGGGAGACGACACCTCGGGGCAGACGGCATGGTCATTTGTCGATGCGAGAGCCGGAGACTCCATTGAACTAGCCTTAAGTCCGCGCGGTGTTGACGGAAGTGACAACGACGGATCCGACGGTTCCAACTTTTATCTGATTATCGACCCGACCATTCCAGACAACCCCCTGCAGCCCGATGGAAGTCCTTTCTCTCCGGGTGAGGTGGCAAGTTTGCGCCTAATCGATTTCTCTTACGAGGAGGGCAATGTTACCCTGCGATGGACATCCGATCAGGGACAGGACTACCAGGCCCAGCAGTCCAGCGACCTCCAGAACTGGACTAACATTGGAGCGACCGTTCCCGGAGCCGCCGGAGGAGAAACGGAGATCATCATTCCTGATGCACCGGCATCCGCACGCTATTACCGCCTCCTGCAGCTTGAACCCTGATATGCCCGCCGGCCGGAACGGAAATAGAGTTCCAGAATTCAAGGGCCAGAGGGACTGATTCTACCTAACGTGAGGGAGGTCGGCGTCAAGCCGGCCTCTTTCTGTCATTGCCTTTACCTCAACCCTGAGTGACGATCATACAGGGTAACCCCTCCCCATTTTATGACACCCCTTAACCGCTTCGTGGCACCCGCGGTTGCCGTAGCCATCATCGCCACTACCGCCCTTCCCTCCTTCTCCCAGTCTCTCGTAATTGCCGAATTCATGGCATCTAACCAGAGCAGCATCCGTGATGAGGATGGCGACTATGAAGACTGGATCGAGCTTCTCAATCAGAGCACTGTCGCGGTTAATCTGGAGGGCTGGTTCCTCACTGACAACGCAACAAACCTGAATAAATGGGCCTTTCCTGATCTCACCCTGAATCCAAATGAGCGACTCCTCGTCTTTGCCTCGGCAAAGGATCGTCAGGATCCGGATAGCACCCTGCACACAAACTTCAAGCTCGCCAGCGAAGGAGAGTATCTCGCGATTGTCCGGCCAGATGGGCTGACTGTGGAGCAGCACTTCTCCCCATCCTTTCCTCTGCAGGCTCAGGATATATCCTATGGTCTTCAGCAGATAACCTCGGCGACTACCCTCATCGGCCCTGGTACAGCGATCAGATACCAGATCCCCTCCAACGGAGAGGGTGATGTTCTCGAGGGAACCAATGCGGACTCGTGGATCGCAACCGAGTTTCCTGATAGCCAATGGAGTGCCGGTAGTGCGGCAATCGGATATGCCACGGGCAGCCCCGATGCCTACGATCTCCTGATTGAAACTGACGTCGAGGAGCAGATGTTCAGCGAAGCAACCTCCGTTTACATTCGGATCCCCTTCACTGCCCCAGATCCATCTTCTCTGTCTGCCCTGAATCTGAAAATGAAGTGGGATGATGGATTCGTTGCCTACCTCAACGGAAATCCCCTTCCGATTGCAGAGGAAAACGCACCGTCAACCGACGAACTGAACTACCAATCGAGCGCGACGGCCAGCCATAGTGATAGTCAGGCCGTGGTGTATGATAATTATGATATTTCTCCCTCTCTCCTGTCGTTGGGGGAAAATGTTCTCTGTATACACGGGCTCAACGTTTCCACGGGAAGCTCGGACTTCCTGATCGTTCCAGAACTCGAGGCCCTTAGCTCAAGCGGGACAAGCACCCCTGCCTACTTCGCTGTCCCAAGCCCCAACGCGCCAAACAATACTGGAAACTCCTCAGTGGGCCCGCTAATCCGGAATGTCACCAGAAATATTCCTCCGATTACCCTCGCTACGGCCACACCCCCGGTGGCGGCTGACTCGGCTGAAGAATTCTCGGGCAATCAGGGCGCGCTGGGCTGGTTTTACGGCTATCAGGAGGGCGCAGGGCCTTATGACCCGGATACGAGCTTCATTCCCTTCGCAGGTGGCGAACAAGGAGGGCCTTGGAACGGCACAACGCAGGAGTGGTCCGGAAGTGCCTGGGATGCCAACACCTCGGCTTCCTCACCATGGACTTCTCTGGAAGCCACCAGTATGCACCCTAATGACTCTAATCCAGGTCCCGAGCAGTATCCGATTCGAAGGTGGGTCTCTGACACCTCTGGTCTGCACACCATCGCGGGAACCTTTCATAACCTCAGTGCCTCTGGGGATGGCACAACTGGACGAGTTTTCCATGAAGGGAATGAAATCTTCTCCCAGCTCACAGATGGGGGGCCGGTCGACTTCTCAATCATAAGAAATCTGAATGAGGGAGACCGTCTGGATTTCCTCGTCGACAGTGGCCCTTTTGATCAGGATGGATCAGACGGCACCGACCAGACTGTCACCATCTACGAAGGATCTTTCGGCACGACAAGTGTGGTCATCGAGGCAGAGGTCCTTCCGACCATGCACCCGGTCGAAACCGTGAGCCTGATCTGGCGGGTCATGTATGATCAGGAAACTACTTCTCCCATGCTGGATGACGGGCGAGGAGGTGACGCCTTCGCTGGTGATGGAATCTTCACCGCCACGATTTCAACTACCGATCTCAGCCGGGGAGAAATGCTGCGCTGGAAAGTGCTGGCCACGGACACAGCGGGCGTTACCGCCAGGCAACCCCAGTTCCCTGACCCACGAGACTCGCCGGAATACTTCGGAACGATTGCCGCGGATGCCTCCGTGACAAATTCCAACCTTCCCATCTTCCACTGGTTCACATCCAATCCCGGAGGGGCCAACACAACGAGCGGCTCCCGGGGATCGGTCTACTACCTCGGGGAATTCTACGATAACATCCAAGCAGATCGGCATGGCCAGTCGACGGGGGGCTTCCCGAAGAAGAGCTACGATTTCGATTTCAATAAGAGCAACCGCTTTCTCTTTCAGGAAGGCGAAGGGCGGGTGAAAGACATCAACATGCTCACGAACTGGGCGGATAAGTCAAAAACACGGAATACCCTCGGCTACGAGATGGTCCGCCGCTCGGGAGAGCCCGCACACTTTGCTTTTCCGGTTCGGATCCAGCAAAACGGATCCTTCTTCAGTGTCGCGGACATGGTGGAAGATGGCGATGACCGGTATCTGGACCGAGTGGGACTGGACCCTGAAGGTGCCCTCTACAAGATGTACAACCGCCTCGATTCCTCAAGCAGTGGAATTAACAAGAAAACCAGGAAAAATGAAAATAATCGTGATCTTCAGGACCTCATAACCGGGCTCGGCCTGTCGGGAGAAGCCAGGCTTCGGTATGGCTACGACAATATCGATATCCCCGGAACCATCAACTACCTTGCAGCGCTCGATCTCACGAACAACAGAGATCATGGTCACAAGAATTACTACCTCTACCGGGATACTCTGGGGACTGGGGAGTGGCGACCACTGGTGTGGGATATTGACCTCTGCTTGGGGCGCAACTGGGTCAGTGGACCAGCGTACTTTGATGATACCTTTACAAATAATAATCTACGGGCCGGAGCCTCAAACCGTCTTAAGACCTTTGTCTTCAACGATACCACCCTGAACCAGATGTACTTGCGTCGAGTACGAACCCTGATGGATCAGCTCATTGGACCTGCTTCCTCTCCCGTCAGTTACCTCCCCGACAGAGTCGATGAGCTGACTGCTCTCATTGACCCCAACGATAATAACGCTCAGAGAGGAAACGATGATGCCGATCTCGATTACAGGAAATGGGGATCTTGGGGTAATCGCAATACCCTTCGGGAAGCCGCAAACCGAATCAAGATTGAGCACATTCCGGGGCGGCGCAATCAGCTCTACGGGCTGAGTGAGATTCCTGCCGAACAGCCGGAGACTCCGGTCATCAGGTTCGGAACCGTCGACTATAACCCAGCGGCAAGAGGCGCTTCACCCGACCAGAGTGGAGAATACTTCCTCCTCGTGAATCCCAACCGAACCGCAATCGACTGCTCAAATTGGGAGGTTTCAGGAGGCATCTCCTTTTCTTTCCCTGCAGGCACAGTCATACCCGCACGAGGGCGCCTTAACGTAGCGCGGGACGCCCGGGGATTTCGAGAGCGTAGCATCAGCCCCAAGGCGGGTGAGAAACGCTATCTCATCAGCGGCTATGATGGTCAGCTCTCCGCCCGGGGAGAAACCCTTACGCTTACAAACGAAATGGGAGTAGTGATTGATACCCTTTCCTACCCAGGAAGCCCAACAGCCGGACAGGACTTCCTGAGGATAACCGAAATCCTTTTTGCTCCTGCACCACCGACAGAAAGTGAACTCGTAATCGATCCTACCCTCACGGCGGAGGACTTCGAATTCGTCGAGCTGACAAATACAGGATCGATTCCTCTGGATATCAGTGGAGCCAGTTTTGTGGAGGGAATCTCACTTTCCTTTCCACCCCAGACCATCCTCGCAGCGGGCCAGCATATTCTGGTAGTAGCAAACCTCGCGGCCTTCAATTTGCGATATGAAGGTGGGATGAATGTCGCGGGGGAATATACAGGCAAGCTCAGTAACGATGGAGAGCAGCTCCAGATTCTGGATGCGGAGGGCGAGAACATCCTCGAATTCAGCTACAACGATGCATGGTATGATGCCACCGACGATGCAGGACATTCGCTCGTCGCCCGCAATCCAGCCACCACTCCGATCACTGACTTCGACCGCCCAGCCAATTGGGGTATCAGCCTTGAGCAGGGAGGAGATCCCGGCATTTCCTCTTCAAGCTTTGCCGTAACTTTCTCCTCGTGGAAATACCAGAATTTTTCCGAGGAGTCCGTTTCTGATCCCACGATCATCGGAGGGTCGGTGGATCTTGATGCAGATACCCTGAATACCGTAATGGAGTATGGATTCGGTCGCAACCCGACTACCAGTGATGCCGGCGATAATTACATCGCCTCATTGGTAGAACATGATGGTGCGAACTATCTGGCTCTCTCGTTTCGGAGGCAGAAGGACGCTCTCGATCTCTCATACGAAGTTCAATTCTCCAACGACCTGATAAGCTGGAGCCCCTCTGACGTAACTGTTAGCGAGCCGCGGGATAATGGTGACGGCACGGAAACTGTCACCATCCGAGACCTGATCCCTGCTTCCGGAAACTCGACTCGCTACACTCGCGTAAGGATAGCGATTGGACCATAGGCGGCCTGCTTCTCTTCCGAATACCTCCATGTTCTGGCGGAATCTCCTAAACCTCATTGGATTAGCCTCGGCAGATAGTTGACGGAAGGTTCTCCTTGCTGGAAGGTTCTCCCCACCAATGCTTTCTTCCCTTCGCTTGGCCTGCCTGCTCTTCCTTGCCCTGCTGTCCTCGGCCTGTCAGCAGAGGAAAGAGAAGCAGTCCCGTCCGGACCCAGCTTGGAACGGATCCCAACCAGCATCGGAAACGACCGCCACAGATTCTGACCCGACGCTGTCAGACTGGGAGACCGAGGTTTTTGCCTCTGCGACCGGGCTCAAACTTAAAGAGATCAAGGACTTCCTGCGCGCTACAATCACAGATCCTCCGGCAGGGACGTGCCAGTCCCTGAGCGGATTCCCCATGGCCTCTCTCCCTGTCGGCGGAGCCTTTCATGTCCAACGAGCCAGCAACACCGAGGGCCAACCAATGGATCTTTCTGAGGCTCTCCAGAGCCTCCGCGGTAAGTTCAGCAACGACAAGGCTACAATGGCCGAAATCAAAGTCGTCAAGGTCGACCTCTCTGGAGAAAACGCAGCCACTGCACTCAATGTCCAGATTGCCGATTCCGGGCTGCAGATTAATGCCAGATGGATCGCCCAATGGACCAAGGATAACCCTCCTACTCTTCTGGATCTAAGAGTAACAAGCCATGAGGAGTGCCTTCGGGGCAGCGGAGGGACTTTGGTCGATTCCACAGGTGCGGTGCTTGCTCCCTTCGCGGAGAAGGCTCAGGTCGTCCATGGGATGGATCACTGGGTGGGCCGGATTGAAACTCTTCTGGGCATCGAAATTGGCGGCTGGCATGGGCTCGCTACCGCTGACGTCAATAATGACGGACTTGACGATATCTACCTTTGCGACGGAGGCGGTCTCCCCAACCGGCTACTGGTGCAACAGCAGGATGGAACAGTCCTCGACCGGTCCCGGGAATCGGGCCTTGGACTCCTCGACCACAGCTTTGGATCCCTTTTCGCTGACTTCGATAATGACGGGGATCAAGATGCCGCGATCGCACTGGCTTCAGGGGTCCTCATCCTTGAAAATGATGGAACGGGAACTTTCTCTCCCGCAAACGCGAAAAGCTTTCCTTCTGCAGTGCCATATTCTCTGGCAGCGGCAGACTATGATGAAGATGGAGATCTCGATCTCTTTGCCAGCTGTTACGTGC
>JAQWTV010000157.1 GCA_029242545.1 Roseibacillus sp. | reverse complement strand
AGGCGGCATCTTATTGCGGTGCGTTGGAAGGACTGGCGGCTTTACCGGAAATATAACAAGGATCCCTGGCAACTGTTTGATCTGGCCAATGACCCACTCGAAGAAAGCGATGTGTCAGGTGAACATCCGGAGGTGGTTGCTCAGCTTTCAGGGAAGCACGCGGCATGGGTCAAGACCCTTGCTCCGCTCCGGGAAGTGTCCAAGGAGAAGGGCTCTGGTCAGCGGGTTGCCACTGGCCATGGCTGGGAGACTGCTGCAAAAGAAAGTGATGCGAGTGGTGAGTGAGATGCAGACGGCTCAATGGAAGGCCTGCCCCGGGGGGCTCTGGGATTGGGCAGCGGCCAAGGGTGGAGCCGTATGGAGCGGGCTTTTCGGTGGCGGTATGTCTTGAGCAGGGTAGAGGCAAGCTGAAGCCGATGAATTTTGCCAAACGACTTTTTTGGGTATTCCTACTGTGCCTGATCATGCCGTGGGGAGCAGCCCTGAGTGGAGAGAAGCCTGCCTTCGTCGATTACTGCGCTCGGCTTGAGCAGGAAATCCAGAGCAGAAAACATGGATTCATGGCAGGGAATCTTTCCTACTACGTGGGCGGTTTTCATGCGAGCTGGGAACTGGTGGAGAATGAGACAATCGGGTTGACCCACCCGTTTCATCATGACCTGAGAAGCAGGGGTGTCGGCTTGCTGGAGAGTCAACTGAAAGGATCCGAAAACACGGGGCTTGGTAATGACTATCAAGGGTGGGAGTTTTATAAGGATACCCGGGTTCTTTACGGCAGCGTTCTCATAAACGGTAAGCTTCATGTGAATCCGAAGCCGAGGAGCATGCGGTGGCGGCCGGACAGGCTGATTTGTGAGTATGAGGTGGGAGGAGTTCAAATCAGAGAAGTGAAGTTTATTGCCGGCAACGATGCGGCGGCTTCCGTGATCACTTCCTCAGAGCCAGTCACTCTTCGCTTCTCGGGGCAGAGTTTCTATCATCGCAACAGCGTATCTTCTTCCGCCACGGTCCGTGTCGATAAGGCAAACAATTCCCTCATTATCCGGGAGGGTGGGATGGTGAGATCCCATCCTGATCCTGGGGGTCCGGAAAGGACGGGTCCCATGGTCTACGAGGGCATGTCCACAGTCCTGAGTTCTTCGAGGGGGCTGGGCAGCACGGTAGAACTGAATCAAGATAAGAGAGGGGTGCAGCACTACGAGTTTTCGGTGCCCTGTGACCGAATGGGAAGTGTGGTGGCGTGGGCCATGCATGATAAGCCTGAAGAGGCTGTAAGAGCAGCGCGCACTATCATTGAGGAGCAGCCTGCTCTTCTTGCTGCCAAAACGGCGGAATGTAATCGCGAATTGAATGATGAAATCCCGTGGTTTCGTTGTTCAGACCGACGGTTTGTCGACGTCTATTACTATCTTTGGTCACTGTATTTGATGTATTACATCGAGGTTGGAAAAGGGTGGGAGGATGAGCCGCATACCCAGACCGCGGTAAATAATTTTCTTGGAATGCACCGCTACGATGCAGCGTTCCAGATCAAGGTAGGTAGCTGGACGCAGACAAAGAGTAGATACGCCTACGGGAACGTCCTGACATGGAAGCATCTCACGGAAAGTGGTCGATATCGTGAGACCTCGGATGGCCATCGATTGCTCTCAGATAATAAGGGAATCTCCTGGCACAGTGGCGCATATGGAGGAGAAACATCAGAGCATGTCCTTGGTGCCTGGCAGATCTATCAGCACACCGGGGATGTGGAGTTTCTAAAGAGGTGCTATGAGGGGCACTTTGCCAAGTTGTTCTGGAAGAGGCTTTCGAGCATGGCGATGAATCAGTTTGAAGTCGCCGATGTTCTTGAAAAGATGGCTCGGTTGACAGGGCATGAGGAGGATGTGGCTCATTGGAGAAAGATGGTCCGGCGAGATCCTGAACACGTGCGGCGCATGTTTGAGGATCGCTGGGGAATGAACGGAGTTCGGTCCTTCTTTGCGGCTCCTCGTAATGGCATGCTGATGACTAATGGGTTCTGGGCGATGCGGTCCCCTTATTTTCCACAGGCCTATGCGGAGCCCATGCTGAGAGAATGGGCCCTCGATAAGGAAAAGGGGTTTTTCGGAGAGTTCTTTCCTCTCGCGATGTCCCGACAGTCGATGAGTAAGTTCGCTACCAAGGTAGATTACTCCTTCGGGTATACCCCGGACACTGCGTATTTTACCCTTGATGGAATGTTTCAACAGGGCCTGGGGCAGGAAGCGGCCGCGTTGGCTCTGAATCATATCGAAAACTACAACTACCATTCCGAGTGGAATATTCCGGTTGCCCCTGAAGCCTATCGTCGTGATCTCAGTCTCTTTGGGGATCAGTTCTCCAATTTCAATGCGGGGAAAATCCTACTGTATCTGGAGGGTTTGGCAGGGCTGGAGTATTCCGTTCCTGACAATCGCATGACGATTGCTCCTGTCCTGCCCCGAGCCTGGGAGTGGATGGAGCTCTGTTTGCCGATCGAGAGCGCATGGACTCGGATCCGGTGTGAGAGAGGTGGTGGGGTAAAGGTAACCGGGTGCCCGCTGAAGGTTGTTCTAAGCGAAGAGCGCAACTAGGACTCAGTTTCGCTCTTGGGGTGCTACCGGGTATGCGCAAAAAGACGCGATGCGGCTCCCGCTTGACTTGGGGGTATAAACGTGTGGCGTTGTGATCGGCACAGGAGGAACCCTTAAGCGTCTTTTGCATTTTTTCCGCCTCAGCCTTATTCTCGGAGAATACCATGAAATTCTGGAAGAAAGCACTACTCTGCATCCTTCTTGTCGAAGTGGTTGGCAATGCCAGTGGGTTGGTGACCTTTGGTTCAATCAAGGACTGGTATGCCATGCTCGAACGCCCTCCTGGGACGCCGCCGAATGGGCTCTTTGGTCCCGTTTGGACCCTTCTTTTTGGCTTGATGGGCTTTGCCCTCGCCTTGGTGATTTCCACGGGAATAGGAGAGGATCGGCAAAGCGCGCTACGATGGTTTGTGATCCAGTTTCTTTTGAATCTCGCATGGACGCCGGTATTTTTTGGGTGGCATCGGATGGATGTGGCCCTAGCGATTATAGCCCTGCTGATAGTCGCCGTGGCCTTCACCATCAGGCAATTCGGCAAGGTTCACCGATTCGCGGGATGGCTGCTGGTTCCGTATCTTCTCTGGGTGGGGTATGCCTCTTACCTGAATGCAGGATTCCTGTTGTTGAATACCTAAGAGGATTCGGGAAGTTCCGGGACGGGCGCTTCAGGCGCGCCAGACGATTCACATAAAGCAAATTACAGTGGATAGTTACTAGGTAAGAGTAAGCGCTTCTTGGTGCTGTATTGGCAGTAGATCCGGGGAATTCGATCACTCAGACGCGTGAGAATTCAGGGCTGGTCTCGGGCCTACGGCGGGTTAAGATCAGGAAGTTACCAGTAGGTTAGGTTATGCGAAGTCCCTTGAATCGAAGAACATTCCTCCGCGGGAGTGGTGTAGCGATGGCTCTGCCCATGCTTGAGGCCATGATTCCAACCGCACGGGCAGCGCGCGCCGCGACCGGCCCGGTCAAGCGGTTTGTGTGCCTCTCCAATAATTATGGAGTCTACCAAAAGGGATTCTTTCCGGATGAGACTCAGGTTGGATCCAAGTATGAGATGCCGGAGACTTTGAAGTCGTTGGAGAAACACCGGAAGGGCTTTACCGTTTTCTCCAACCTCGACCATGGTTTTACCGGCGGGCATCAGGGGGTGCCGGTTCTTCTGAGTGGAGTGCGGCCGGTGCTTGCCCATAACTATGCTGAGGGCAATATTAGTCTCGATCAGAAGTTGGCAGAGTATCATGGCGCTGCGACTCGGTTCCCTTCGATGACTCTGGGAGTGAGGGAGCGTAATCTTTTGAGTTTCACACGGACTGGGGTGCAAGTGCCTTCCATTGACATGAGGGCGGCCTACCGTGCGATGTTCCTTGAAGATAACGCAGAGAAAAAAGCCTCTTCGGGAGAGCGCTTTAAGCGGCACTCTAGCATTCTGGATGTCGTTGGAGAGCAGGCCAAGAGTTTGAACAGGCAGCTGGGAAAACAGGATCAGAGGAAGCTCGAGGAGTATTTCGACTCTGTGCGGATCATGGAAAAGAAAATCGTACAGCAGGAGCCCTGGCTCGAGCGGCCTAAACCGACAACGGATGTCAAGGAGCCCAATCCCGGGAACGGCACTGCGGAGCAATTGAAGGTCATGATCGAGATGATCGCGTTGGCTTTGCAGACGGATTCCACAAGGGCCATCACAATGGTGAGCGGGTTTGCCAACGGAGATTTTGGTTTGAATGGAGGCTACCACGGATTTTCCCACCATGGGGAAAGACCTGAGCCCGTTGCGGCTCTCAAAAAGATCGAGGGGTATCAGATTTCGATGATGTCGTATCTGATTGATTTGCTTAAGGAGCAAGAAGACCCCATCAATGGAGGCACTCTTTTCGACCACACTGCGGTTCTATATGGATGCGGGATGGCCGCTGGCACGCATCAGACGAAGAATCTCCCGCTTGTCCTTGCAGGGGGTGGCTTCAAGCATGGAGAGCACAAGGTTTACCCGAAAGAGGAGGTTCAACGAGTTCCCGCTGCAAATCTGCTTCTCTCTATTCTGCAGAATAGTGGGCTCGAAGTGGACCAGTTTGGCTCTAGTACGGGGACGCTCCGTGGACTTGAGTGGAAGGCGTAATGATCAGTTAAGAGGCTTCCGGCCCCAGCAAACCCATCCGATGCTCGTCCGGCTGTTTGCCATCTTAATTGTCTCGCTGAGCTGTCCCCTAGGGCTGGTGGCTGCGAACAATCTCGGTGAAATTCGCCCGTTTTTGAAAGAATACTGCATCGATTGTCATGGGGCGGAAAAGCAGAAGGGGGATTATCGCTTCGACACCTTGGGAACCGACCTGTCTGAGATCGAGACTCTGGAGACCTGGCAGAATATTCTCGATCAGCTGAATCTTGGGGAAATGCCGCCCCGTAAGAGCCTCCAGCCATCAAAAGAGGAATGGTCTCCGATCGTGCGTCAGCTCACGGGAGAGCTTTCATCGTTTTATGCGAAGATTCGTAGCACAGGTGGGCGGACCGTCATCCGGCGTCTGAATCGTCATGAGCTACGAAATACTCTGCGAGATCTCCTCTATCTCGATGGCCCACAATACAGGCCTGATGCAGCCGGATCCCGTCTCGTTGATAACAATGGGAATGGGAGCGTAGAGCGAACGGGCAATGATCCCCTGAGGTTTTTCCCGGAGGATGAGCAGGAGGATGGCTTCTTTAACCTCGGAGATCATCTGGTGATGTCGGACTTTCTCCTGAAGCTGACTCTGGGCGCGGTGGAGGAGACTTTGGAGCAGGCGACTGAACTCGGAACCCGGCCCGAGGCGGAGGCTCATCAGTTCACAGGGCACTTGATCAAGGGTAAGGGGCGTAATCTGATTGAGACAGTTTCTCGGGAATTAGAGGAGCGCTACGAAATGATGGCGGTGGGATATGAGCGTTACGGTCGAGTGACGCCCACTGATCTACGCGGCGGCGTGGGTCTCTCGGGCAGATACCGGATCACACTGGAAGTATCGGGACATAATCCCCGGCACCCATGGGAAGAGACAGTGAAGGTTGATGCGAAAGATCCGTTTCAACTGTGCTTGAACATTGCGGATACAAAAAATGGAGGGATTGCGGGACCAACTTCCACGCCGGAGGCTCTGTGGTCGGTTCCTTCCGATGGTAGTAAAAAGGTGTTCAGTCATGAAGTCTGGATGGATAAGACTTGGACGCCTTGGCTGGGGTGGGAGAACGGTCCCACCGAAAAAGTTGTCCGACCGGAAAAGATCGTGGAGGATTATATTCCGGCGAAGTTCTTTAAACGACCGGACAAAAAAGCCGATAAAGAGGGGCATGATAATTGGGGGATGAGCATGGCGCGCGTCCTTTTCGAGGGAGGGTATCGTGGGCCTCATCTCAGGATTCATAGCCTTAAGGTGGAGCCCGTTGTGGGAGCGTGGCCTCCGCGGAGCCATACGGCCCTTTATGGTTCATCCTCAGGAGAAGAAGAGGAAATCCGAAATCTTCTCCTGTCCTTCGCAGAAAGGTGTTTCCGACGCCCGGTGCAGCCTGCTGAGGTAGAGCCTTACGTGCAGCTGGTGCTAAAGCAACAGGCTGGTCCGGTGGTGAAGGTTGCGGGTGGCATCAAGAATCTTCGTTACCGGGTCTATGAGGGGAAATGGGACAAGCTTCCGGATTTTGATACCCTCAAGCCGGTTTCTGATGGTGCGCTACCAAAGGGCTTCATCGACATAGGGGCCTCGGGAAGAAAGGAGTATTTTGGTATGATATTCGAGGGGCTGATTGAGGCCCCGAGGGCAGGTGAGTATCTCTTCGAAATGGCGTCGGATGATGGGGCCAGACTGCTCGTTGGCGGGCAAGAAGTCATCTTGCATGACGGCTTGCACGGCCCTGAACTGAAGAAGGGCAAGGTAGAACTTAGCGAGGGGGAACATGTGATCCGGGTCGAATATTTTGCGTATGGGGGAAACAACAGTTTCCGGGCTGGATGGAGTGGAGCGAATTCAACTCACGTCAAGCTCTCGAAAGATCCCTTGCACAATGTGGCCCAGCCCAAAAAGTCAAAGGAGGCGGTGCCGCCCTATGTCAGAGCCATGCAGGATGGTTACGCCGCGCTCATGTGCTCTCCTCAATTTCTCTACCTCAAGGAGGATTCTGGGGCGCTTGATGATTACGCCCTTGCTTCACGTCTAAGCTATTTTCTCTGGTCCTCAATGCCGGATCAGATTCTCATGGACTTGGCGGAGAAGGGGAAACTCCGGAATCCTATGGAGCTCGATCGTCAGGTGGAGCGAATGCTTCGGGACCCGAGGGCGGCAGCCTTTGTCAGGCATTTTCCGTCAACGTGGTTGCGGATGGATAAGCTTGGTAAGATGCCTCCTTCAGGTGGAGATTATCAGTTTTACAAGAATCTCAGGGTGGAGCCTTTGCTCATGAAGCAGGTGACTGCCTACTTTGGAGATATTCTTGAGAGAAATGGACGTATTGAGGAGTTCATCGACGGAGATTATACCTTCATGAATCAGACGCTGGCGAAATGGATCTACCGGCGGGAGGGGATTCGAGGGGAGCGCCTCAGGAAGGTCAAGTTGGAGGATCCGCGACGCGGTGGAATCTTCACGCAACCAGGAGTCATGACTGCAACCGCCAATGGCGTGGACACCTCACCGGTTATCCGCGGGGTCTGGATTCTTGAAAACGTGCTCGGGACTCCTCCTTCTCCGGCCCCGCCGGATGTGGAGCCGCTTCCGACTGACACTCGTGAAGCCACCACGATTCGTGAGTTGCTGGACCTTCACCGGGCCAATGAAGCGTGTAGCAGTTGTCACCGTAAAATCGATCCTATGGGATTTGCCTTTGAAAACTTTGACGTGGTGGGGCGTTGGCGCGCTCGTTACAAGCGTGCGAATGGGCCGATCGATACCTTCACCACCCTGTCAAGTGGCAGAGAGATCAAAGACATCGTGGAGTTTAAGAGCATGTTGATGGAAAGGAAGGAGCTGATTGCGAGGAACCTTGCGAAGAAGATGCTTACCTACGCTACGGGAAGGAAACTTGAGGCCGTAGATCGCGGTGAACTTGACCGAATCACTGCTGAATTGGAAAAGAGAGACAATCGCCTGCGTGAGCTCGTTCGGCTGGTGGTGAGGAGTCAGATTTTCCTGAAGAATTAACCGGATTCATGGAGTCGTGCTGATTTTCTTTTCGTTGTTAGGGTGGTGGGCGTTCATTTACTTTTCTACTTAGCTCTCTAAGGGCCTGACGTAATGATTCTAGTTCGACTCGTTCTCCTGTGCACGCTGGTGCAGTTATCTGTGGTGGAGGCGCTGGAGCGGGGTCCTGAAGGGTCCATCGTGGAGCAGACTAGGTCTGAGAGAATTTACCGGGGAGTCGTCTTTGCCGAGGTGGACGATGTCCCATTGAGCCTGGATTTGTATCTTCCAAAGAAGGAAGGAAGGCCTCATCTGGTTGTCTTTTTTCACGGGGGGTCCTGGCGGTCTGGCTCCAAGGAGAGTTGTCAGGTGCGCTGGCTTGTTCGCCATGGGTACGCCGTGGCCAGTGTGGGTTACCGTAAGAGTCATGCTGCCAAATTTCCTGTCATTCTGCATGACTGCAAAGGGGCGATCCGCTTTCTGCGGGCTCATGCGGATGCGCTGGGGTTCGAGGCAGAGCGGGTCGCGGTGGCGGGAGCATCTGCAGGAGGTCATCTGGCCTTACTTCTGGCGACCAGCGGAGGGGTCAAAGAGTTAGAAGGCCGGGTAGGAGGCAATTTAGATCAATCTAGCCGGGTCCAAATGGCGATTGGGATGTATTGCCCGACCGATCTCGAGCACGATGCTCTAACCGCACCCCAGCGTTGGGATAAGCCAGCGAGCTCTCTTTACCAGCTTCTCGGAGGCAAGCCCTCCGAGAAGATCACCCTCGCGCGCCTAGCCAGCGTGACGAATCATATCTCCCCGGACGATCCTCCGGTCATCCTCCTGGTCGGCGGAGCCGACAAGCCAGAGCCAGTAAAGCACGGGCAGCGCCTCAAGGCGGCCTATGACAAGGCAGGGCTGAAGGCGGTGCTGCAGATTATCCCGGGAGCAGGACATGGAGGTCCTGAATTCCGCGATGAACAGCGCGCGTTGCTGATACTCGAGCTGTTGGAAAAGGAGTTGTCGGCTCGCCCCTGA
>JAQWTV010000156.1 GCA_029242545.1 Roseibacillus sp. | reverse complement strand
TCCGCTACTCATCTGGTATGCCCTCGAGCCGCTGGTTGTCACTGATGAAGATCGGACCGCGGAGGTTGTTGCCGCCTGCAAGATACCGAAGGTCAGCGAATACATTGCTCGCCGGAGAAAGGCAGGGGGTAAGGCCGCGGCGGTCAAACCCCGTCCCAAGGGCCCCAAGGCCAAGCCGGCCAAGTCGGTCTCCGGAAAGGGGCTGGTATTACATCTCAAAGCAGAGGACATCGGTAGCAGCGAGGAGTGGGGTGGAGCGTCCCAGCCGCAGAAGGCCTTCCGGCCTTCAGTAGTTGCCTCCCTGGGAGGGCGCCGGGCCTTCAAGTTTGATGGGGCAGATGATCGGCTCGAGATTGCTCACCGGAAGGATCTTGCCTTCGGGAAAAATGAAGCCTACTCGCTGGCCACGTGGGTGTATATCGAGGGAACTGGTCGTGGATGGACAGCTTTGGTGAACAAGTCCCGGGCGAAATCAGATTGGTACGGCGTCTGGATCAACGAGGAGGGCCACTGGCTCATGGGAGGGCAGAAGTCCAACGTAGAGGGCACCCGAGTGACGAGGGGCTGGCATCACGTCTGTATCACGCAGGACAAGAGCGAACGTTTTCTTTTTGTGGATGGCCATCTTGCGGCCTACGGCGTGGGCTCGGTAGCTGCCGATGGTGCAGGTGCGCTCTGGATCGGGGGTGCCCCCTCGGTAGAGGAATTTTTCAAAGGGGGGATTAATGAGCTTCGCATATATCGCCGAGCATTGAGTGCTGGTGAGGTGAGCTTCCTCTCCGACCAACCGGTGGGGCTGGCGAGTCAGGGCGCGCGGGCGGAAGAAAATACTCCTGAACTATTTGCTCACTACCGCGAGCTTCTCTCGGAAGAGAACCTCGACGGGGCTGATCTGGAGCATGGACATCTGGTGTTTTCAGAAAGTTGTGGTCGCTGCCATGCAGTGAACGGCGAGGGCGGTCTTTCCGGGCCAGCCCTGAATGGGTCAGAGGTCGCAGACCTTGATTACCTCCTCCCCCATGTCCTTGATCCAGATGGAAAGATCGATGAGAGCTATCGTTACTTTAAGTTCGAACTTACGGATGAACGAGTGGTTCTGGGGGTGATTGCAGAGGAGAGTGCGGAATCCTACACCCTGGATTCCAACGTGGGCCGCTTCGACTTGAACAAGGCGGACGTCGCGCATGTTGACGCCCTGCCCTACTCACTCATGCCGGATGCCGTTTTTCAGACCATGACCGACCGCGAGGTGCTGGATTTAGTCGGCTTCCTGCGAAAGTGAGAGAGCGTCCGCTTCCTGTTGCGGGCTCGAGGACAGTCTCATGATATATCTCGACTCCAACGCGACATCCCAGATTCATCCGGAGGTGGTAGAGGCCATGATGCCCTACCTTACGGAGCATTGGCATAATCCCTCGAGTGGATACCGGTCCGCCCGAACGGTCCGAGATGCTCTTTCGACCGCGCGGGAGCAGGTCGCTGCCCTGATTAACGCCCACCCGGATGAGATCGTGTTCACGGGAGGGGGGACCGAGTCCAACAACATGACCTTGAAGTGGCTGGCCCGCCATGTGGGTCGGAAGGAGTCGAAGGTGGTTGCCGGGGCGACAGAGCATAGCGCGGTGCTGCGGCCCTGTGAGGCCATGGCGGCGGTGGGCTATGATGTCTCCATGTGTGGTGTTCAGGGCGACGGCCGTCTCAGGCTCGATCAGCTGGATGAACTTGTGGATGGAGGGCGCCCCGGGTTTGCCTCGGTGATGTGGTCCAATAACGAGACCGGGGTGACCAGCCCGGTCGCTGAGGCCTGCGCCGTGGTCAAGGAGGCTGGCTGGGCATTTCATACCGATGCCATCCAGGCAGTGGGAAAGATGCCGGTGGATGTCCGGGAGGTGCCGGTCGACTATCTCTCTCTGAGCGGGCATAAGTTTCATGCCCCTAAGGGAGTGGGAGCTCTCTATGTCCGGCAGGGTCTTCGCTTTGAACCGATGCTCCGCGGTGGAGGGCAGGAGAATGAGCGGCGAAGCGGCACCGAAAACGTGCCCTTTATCATTGGCCTGGGAAAGGCTGCTGAAATTATGAAAGGAGAGCTCGACCGGGACGGTCACGCGGGAGTGCGCCAGCGCCGGGACCGGTTCGAGGATCGTTTGGTAAGCGAAATCGAGGGCGTGACTCTGAACGGCTCCCGGGAGCACCGGGCAGCCAACATCATTCATGCGTCCTTTGACCACTGTGAGGCGGCAGGTCTGCTTATCCTTCTCGATGAGGCCGGGGTTCAGTGTTCGGCAGGAAGTGCCTGTATGACGGGAAAGCAGCAGCCCAGCCATGTCCAGAAGGCCATGGGGTTCTCCGATGAGAAGGCCCGGAGTAGCCTGCGAATTTCTCTTTCCCTCTTCACCACCGACGAAGAGGTGGAAGAGGCTGCCAGCGCAGTGGCCGCGGCAGTCGCCAAGCTACGCAGCGTGCAGGGCCCGCCCGGGGTTGGGCCCGTGGTTGTCTACGGAAGTTAAGCGTCAGGGGAGGGGAAGCACCTCGCGGCTTGACGAGGGCTCACCGCTACCGCAGTCTCCGCGGCCCACTGACTCACACCACCATGGCCACCAAGATTTATACCAACAAGGACGCCAACATCAACGCCATCCGGCGCAAGAAGCTTGCCGTGATCGGATTCGGATCACAGGGACACGCTCATGCCCTCAACCTCAAAGAGAGTGGTTGTGACGTCACCATCGGTCTCTACGCTAAGTCAAAATCTCGCCCTGTTGCTAAGAAACTGGGCTTCAAGGTCATGGATACCGGAGATGCGGTAAAGCATGCGGATGTGATTTTTGTCGCGACTCCTGACACCGTGATTCCCTCGGTCTACGAGAAGGATATTGCTCCCAACCTCTCAGCGGGAAAGACCCTCCTCTTCTCTCACGGGTTTGCGGTTCATTTTGATCTCATTGATACTCCGGATGATATTGACGTTATCATGGTGGCTCCCAAGGGTCCGGGACACACGGTGCGGAGCCAGTTCGTCGAGAAGAAGGGGGTTCCGACCCTGATTGCGGTCGACAACGATGCTACCGGGAAGGCGAAGCAGACTGCCCTCGCATGGGCCAAGGGGATTGGGGGCACCCGCGCGGGTGTCTTCGAAACCAACTTCCGCGAAGAAACAGTGACCGACCTTTTTGGGGAGCAGTGCGTCCTCTGCGGGGGGGCCTCCGCTCTTGTGAAGGCGGGCTACGAGGTGCTGGTGGAAGCGGGCTACTCGCCAGAGATGGCTTACTTCGAATGCCTCCACGAGCTGAAGCTCATCGTCGATCTCATGAATGAGAGCGGGATTGCTGGAATGCGATTCTCCATCTCGGAGACTGCGGAGTATGGTGATGTGACGGTGGGACCGAAGATCATCAACGAGTCGGTTAAGAATCGGATGCGTCGACAGCTCAAGACCATTGAAAGTGGCAAGTTCGCCAAGGAATGGGTGGGAGAGTTCGAGGCAGGGTGCAAAAACTTCAACAAGATCCGCAAGACCGAGGAGAAGCACGGTATTGAGAAGGTCGGTGCCAAGCTCCGAGGAATGATGACTTGGCTTGGAAAGAAGGCCAAGACTGTGGGTAAGGGAGT
>JAQWTV010000155.1 GCA_029242545.1 Roseibacillus sp. | reverse complement strand
CATTCGTCGTTGCGAAGATCGAGCGCGCCCTGTTTAAGCCCGCGACCCACCGCAAGAGCAGCCGGGAAGACCACCATCAGCCACTCCAGCCGGGGAATCGAGTGGAGCGTAAATATTTCTCCGCCGTCGACGATAAGGGTGACCAGCCCACAGGAGAGTAGCGCTACCCAGAGGCATTCGCCACGCCTACCTTCCCCCCAAGCTTCACGCCAGCTCCAGCCAAGGACCGCTACCAGAAGAGCAAGCCCCAGAGCTCCGCCCAGAATCAATTGAGTGAGATAAGAACTATGAGGATGATGGACAAACCAGCCAAGTTCCTCTTCGGGAATGGAGCTCTCCGCTCCGAACCCCCATCCAAACATTAGCTCAAGACCCGAAATCCGCTCGAGAAACCATTGGTAAATGGCAATACGCCCGGCCGAGCCTCTCTCGACAAAACCATCCGATCCTCCAGTCCATAGCGCGACGCAAAAATAGAGCCCCACCACCCCCCCGATCCAAAGACCTCTCAGAATAAAAGACCGACGCTCGAAAAAGCAGATCATAGCCAATCCTACCATCATCCCAAGCATCGGGCCACGGCTCTGGCTCGCCATCACTCCAAAGACCAAAACTGCCAAAACGATCAACCATGACACCTGCCTCGCTTTATTTTCTCCCGAACGCGCGAACCACGCGCCAGCCACCGCTCCTGCAGCGCACAGCATGCCCGTGAGAACCGCGTTCAGGCCATCGCTATAGACGAGCATATTCCGGAGGCGATGGACTCCCAGGTCTCGCGACGGAGATCCGTAGAAGGTCAGGAGAGAATAAAGCACGACCACAGCCCCAAGAATTGCCAACCCCCCGACGATCCACACCCCGAGTCTTTTTTTTCCTCCCGTGACCACAAGGGCCGCCGCAAGAACGAAAACAACAATGGAGTCGCCTATCTCACCGGCCTGCACGAGAGGAGGCGCCGCCCAACTGCGGCTCAGGCTTTGCCACCCCAGGAGCAACGCCACCAGCCAGAGCCAGCGAACCCCAGACGCGGCCCGGACGATCTGATCTCCCCCAAGAAGGACAAATGGAAATACCAGCCAAAGCGCCCGCCGATGGTGCCACCCGTCCTCGGCCACCCAAAAGCCGGCCACCCAGAAGCCAAGGGCCCCAGCCAACAGGAGCTCCCGGGACTTCCAGCAGCAGCTGAGAGCCTTTCCTGTCTTACCTTGCAACCTCTTCAAGGCCCCTACCCTTCCGACTGCCTCAGGAAGGTCAAGTGCTGTGAAAAAAACCTGTGGCCCAGGAGGCTGGAATGGCCATTATTGTCTCCGTGCACGATGCGCTCGTCCAGTTACTTGGTGCCGCGAAGGTTTCTGCCGCGGCGGACGTCCTTACCACTCACGCCTCCGACCGGTGGCATGCATCCTCTCCCCCAGAGGTGGTGGTATTTGCGGAATCCACTGCGGACATCGTGGGCGTCATGCAATTTGCTCACGAGCGGCGCATTCCCGTAACCACGCGTGGCGCCGGAGTCGGTTATGTCGGGGGCTGCGTACCCCAGCAGGGAGGAATTGCCCTGTCGCTCGCTCGCATGAACACGATTCTCGAGCTCAACCCAGGTGATGGCCTGGCTGTTGTGCAACCGGGAGTGATTACCGCTGACTTGCAGAACTCTGCGCGAAAGATCGGGTGGTACTACCCTCCCGACCCAGCCTCCCTGAAGGAATGCTCGCTGGGAGGCAACATCGCCACTAATGCAGGCGGTCCGCGCTGCCTTAAGTATGGGGTCACGCGCCCCTATGTCCTCGGCCTGGAAGTCGTCCTCGCCAATGGAAACGTCCTCCGCTGCGGCTCAAGATGTCACAAGAACAAAACCGGCTTCGACCTTGTAGGACTTTTCGTGGGCTCTGAGGGTATGCTTGGCGTCGTCAGTCAGGCCACTCTCCGCCTCATTCCGCATCCTCAGGCCCGCGCAATGCTAACAGCCACTTTTCCAGAATTCCGGCATGCAGCCCACGCGGTCCAGCAAATACTCAACTCTGGTCATCTCCCCTCCGCGCTTGAGATCACCGACGGCTTCACTCTCCAAGCCGCTCGTGAATATCTCGGCCCCCATGCTCTCCCCGCCGGAGATGCGCATCTCATCGTTGAGATTGATGGCCGAGCCCAAGCGGTTGAAAGTGAACGGCAAGAGCTTGCCAGTCTCCTGCAGGAGCTGGGGGCGCTTGTCATTGAGCACCACTCCGACGAGGAGGCATGCGAAAAGGTATGGCAACTACGGCGCGATTTCTCCTACTCGCTTCGCAATACCGGACTGACAAAACTCAATGAGGATATTGTGGTACCCCGTTCGAAACTGCTGGAGCTCGTGGAGTTCGCCCGCGACATGCAGGATCGCACCGGCATCGCGATCGCGTGTTTCGGACACGCGGGAGACGGCAACATTCACACCAACCTGATGGTTAAAGACTATGAGGATCCGGAGGTTCAGGCAAAAGCGGACCAAGCTCTGGACGAACTCTTTCATTGGATCATCGAGAGCGGCGGCGTGATCACCGGAGAGCACGGGATCGGACTCGCTAAGAAGCGTTGGTTCGCCGATGCCGTTGGCGAAGAGGCTGTTTCAGCTCACTCCGCCCTGAAATTGGCCATGGACCCGCGCGGAATCCTCAACCCCGGCAAGTTCATCTAGGCCGCGAGGGTCTGGCAATCCCGGGCCCGCAGACAGAAATCCAGCCCCGTCAGGCCGCCAGATGGGATCTTTTCCTTTTTCTGCTGAAGTCGCCCCAAGACGCGACAGGAAGGAGAAAACTTCCCGTTGTAAGTCCCCGCTGCACGGGGGATACTACGGGGAACAAACCCTCTAATGCGAAGTCTCTGCCTAGTATCCCTGCTAATCGCCATTCTCCTCCCGGAGTCGGTGCGCGGCGAATTTTCCTTTGAGGAATATAAGGACCGCCTCCCGTGGATCTGGGAGTCCCCAACCAAGGCCCCAGTCCCCGCGGTAGCCAACAAAGAGTGGCCCGCAGATGAAATCGATACATTCATACTCGCCGCCCTTGAAGAGAGCGCGATGACCCCCGCCCCGCCAGCCAGTGACCGACACTGGTTTCGCCGAGCCAATTTCGCCATCACGGGATTACCCCCCACTGCCGGCGCAACGGAAGAGTTCCTCTCCAGAGACAGCAAGGACCGACGGAGGGATGCTGTTCTCGCTTTGCTTGCTTCGCCCCACTACGGCGAACGCTGGGCGCGCCACTGGATGGACCTTGTTCGTTACGCAGAATCCCGCGGACATGAGAGCGATTTTGGAATCGCCAACGCGTGGCGGTATCGAGACTACCTGGTGCGGGCCTTTAACGGCGACGTTCCCTACAACGACTTTGTCGCAGAGCACCTTGCTGGCGACCTCCTTGCTTCGCCCCGCCTCGACCCCGAAACAAAGGCAAACGAATCCATCCTTGGAACCGGCTGGCCATTCCTCGGAGAGGAGGTCCACTCCCCGGTCGATATCCGCCAGGACGAGTGTGACCGCACAGACAACAAGATCGACGTTCTCAGTAAAACCTTCCTCGGGCTGACCGTGGCATGCGCCCGATGTCATGACCACATGTTCGACGCGATCTATCAGAAGGACTACTATGCGCTGTCCGGATTCGTAGCGAGCTCGAGCTATCGACAAGTGCGCTACCAATCCATCGAGGTGAATAAGACTCAAGCCCGAAAGCTTGAGGCCCTCCGTGCAAAAACGGCGACTCAGGCTCTTAAGAACTTCGCCCGCGAAGCCGCGCCCCATTTTGCGGAGCTAAGCAAGAAGCCCACATACCGGGTCCCGGGGCCCCTCACTATCAAGCCCGAAGAGGGCCAGAATATCCGGGTCGTTGCCGACTACACCCGCCCCGGTATCACTCCATGGATTACGGATGGGCCCTCTTTTGGGAACGGAGTCTCTGCCGAAGGTTCTCTCGTCCTCGGGTCTAATCCCGATGAGCCTGGATTACGGATCGCTGGCTATGGCGCTGCCCGCCGGGATCCTTTCTGGAATGGGCTCAAGATAACCGACAGCGCAAATGACGCGGGGTCCTTCAATAGTCATTCGCGGTCTGGCAAAATGATCCGAACCCCTGCATTTGAGCTGAAAACGGGGCGCCTCCACTATCTGATCCGCGGAAACGCCTTTGTCTACGCCGGAGTCGGGCAGCATATCATGATCACCGGGCCCCTCCATGGTAGGCTGATTCAGCGCCCGAAAATTGATGGGGATCAGCCACGATGGGTCAGCCACGACCTCTCCCGATACACGGGCCTCCGGACTCACATCGAGTTTGGGGCGGAGGGCGGAAGCCCTCTCGAGGTTCTCATGGTCGTCGAGGCAGACAAACCTCCAGCCGTTGAGCAGAAGCAACTCAACCTGACCCGTCTGGATCTCTCGGCTGCATGGAAGGACCTCGCCGACGGAGTGGTCGAGAAGGAGAATCTTCATGCCGCACGCTGGATCGTTGAGCAACCAAAGCTAACCGCCTCTCAGATTGCCCCATCCTACCTCAAAGAGCTGGATGCCATCCGAAAAGGGGTCAAATGGGAATCTGGTCTGGCCGTGGCGTGGCTGGATGGCAACGGAGTCAACGAGTATAACATGGACCGTGGAGACCCTGCCAAGCCGCTGGAACCCGCAACCAGAGGTCTCCCCAGAGCATTTGGCCTGAGCCCTATAGACAGTAAAACCTCTGGGCGGCTCGAACTGGCACGACAAGTCACAAGCCCGAAGAACCCCTTGACCGCGCGGGTCATGGTAAATCGGATCTGGCACCAGCTATTCGGCCTTGGCCTCGTTAGAACGGTGGACAATTTTGGGTGGCTGGGCGAAAGACCCTCTCATCCCGAACTACTCGACTACCTTGCGACGGAGTTTGTGGAAACCCATCAATGGTCGATCAAGTCTTTCCTGACGAGGCTGCTACTCACCAAGGCCTACGGCCAGTCCAGCATCAGTGCCGACCCATCATTTGACCAGAGGGATCCAAACAACGTTCTGCTTCACAGGATGCCTGTCCGGCGCCTGGAAGCCGAGGCCATTCGCGATTCTGTGCTGGCCGTTTCTGGACGCCTCGAGCCCAAAATTGGCGGAAAACCCGTCCCAACTTATCTCGATGAATTCGTGGTGGGGAGGGGCCGCCCCGGAGGAGGCCCGCTTGACGGAGGAGGTCGCAGATCGCTTTACACATCTGTCCGACGAAACTTCCTCCCTACGCTGATGCTGGCCTTTGACTTCCCTGCTCCGTTCAGCACCAAGGGAAAAAGAGATATCACCAATGTCCCCGCGCAATCGTTGGCCCTGATGAACGACAAGCTTATCTACGAACAGGCGAAGATATGGGCTCAGAAGGTCCTGAAGGAAATGCCTTCCGCAACTCCCGAGGAGCGGCTGAACCACATGTTTGAAAATGCCTTCACCCGGCGGGCCGGAAGGCACGAGATTGCAATCCTGATGGAATCTCTTCCCGGGCTCATGGAGCTGCACGGTGACAACCCCAATTCCGAAGGGCTTTGGCAGGACCTTTGCCATAGCCTGTTTTCCATGAACGACTTTATCTACCTCCCATGAGTTCGAGCCTGATTTCCCTCTCCCGCCGTGAGGTTCTGCAGAGAACCTCCATGGGGTTTGGCGCCCTTGCCATGGCGGGGCTCATGGATAAGGCCAAGGCGGCATCGCCCCTGATCCCCGATAGTCATTTCCCGGGGCGCGCCCGGAATATCATCTTCCTTTTCATGGAAGGGGGCGTGTCGCATGTGGATTCCTTCGACTACAAGCCGATGCTTGAAAAGTATCACGGGCAGGATCCTCGAAAGGCGATCGGCAAGCTGGAAAAAACCCAGTTCGAAAATATTGGAAAAGTGATGAAATCTCCGTGGTCGTTCAAGCAGCGCGGCGAAAGCGGAATGTGGGTAAGCGATCTTTTCCCGCACATTGCGGGGATGGCAGACGACCTCTGCGTCGTTCGCTCAATGACCTCAAACTTCCCGGAGCATACCTCCGCAAACTACTTTTTTCATAGCGGAACGGGATTGCAAGGGCGGCCAAGTATGGGCGCCTGGGCTTCTTACGGGCTTGGTAAGGAAAGCGATAATCTTCCTGGATATGTCGTCATAAACGGGGGGCGAATCCCCTCTGGTGGGCTCGACTGCTTCTCTAATGGCTTTCTCACCGCTACCCACCGCGGGAGCCTTCTCAACGCCAACGGGACACCTGTCGCAAACGTGAGCCCCAACGAGAGAGACGCCAGAAGCCAGCTCCTCAAGCGGCGCCTGATCGGAAACCTGAATGCCCGCTCCTCCCGAGGGAATGCCGAGCTGGAATCTGCAATCATGAATTATGAGCTGGCTGCCAGAATGCAGCTGGCGATCCCGGAGCTCATGGATTTCAGTCAGGAGTCCGCTTCAACCAAGGAGCTCTACGGAATTGAAGATAGCTACAAAGGAACTCAAACCTATGCCCGGGAGTGTCTGATTGCCCGCAGACTGATCGAACGCGGCGTAAGATTTGTTGAGCTCACAATTCCTAACATCGGAGAAGACCGCTGGGATGCGCATGGGGGCCTGCAGAAGAACCACGGTAACAACGCTCGTTCCGTGGACAAGCCCATCGCAGGCCTTCTCAAGGATCTCAAGGCCAGAGGCATGCTAGATGATACTCTTGTCCTCTGGTCAGGAGAGTTTGGTCGGACTCCTTTCGCCCAGGGAGGCAATGGCCGGGATCATAATGAGTTCGGCTTCTCTCTCTGGATGGCGGGAGCCGGGGTTAAACCCGGCACGGTATACGGAGGAACTGACCAGTGGGGTTACAAGGCAGAAGAAAACCCTCTGGAGGTCCATGATCTTCACGCCACGATTCTCCACCTGCTGGGGATCAATCACAAAGAGCTTACCTACCGCTTCAGTGGACGCGATATCCGGCTCACCGATGTTCATGGCCGGGTGGTTGAGGAGCTTCTCTCCTGACAGTCCCGGTCGCGCCCTTCCGGCTCGCTTCTTCCCTCAGATCTTCCCGCGACAATCAATCTGCTCTATTCGACGAGCTGAAACACTCTTTGCGCCGATTCGAAAACCCCTAACGGCGCTATTCCCACCCCTTCCGCGCCAATAGGGCGGGAGGACTTAATCAGCTCACCGGGGTGGATTCGGTTCCCCTTGCTAAGGGCATATCCTGATCCAGGGTCCATGCACGCTCCCTCGTAGATCTCGAAGTGCAAATGGGCCGGCCAGGCGCCATTTCCAGTTCCCACCGTCCCCAGCCTCTGTCCACGCGCAACAGTCCCACCAACAGCCACCCCAATTTGGTCCAGATGCCCATAAAGGCTGTGCACCTTCCGCCCATCTGACAGGCGGTGGCCGAGGATGATCACCTTTCCCCAATTGCCCCCGCGGTCACTCGTAAAAAGAACATGGCCGTTTCCAATCGCATATACGGGATCCCCAAGATCTGAATTCCCTCCTCCAATCCCGTTAAGGTCCTCCCCGAGGTGGTTCATTTGTACTCGTTCGTTCCGCTCGAAGAATGGTTGCGCATTGTAAGTAAACGCTCCTGTTTCCGAGCCCAGCGGTTGGTCCAGTAATGCCACCGGAGGCAGAAGGAAGCGGCTGAAGGCATCGTGTAGTGTGAACTGGCGATCAAAATTGGGAATCCGTCCGCCCTCCCCTTCTCTCGCTCCCACTGGGTATCCCGGAGGAGCATCCGCGTCCTGCCAGGACCGAAGAGACTGAATCGGGTCACGCGGGCGGGGACTGTTGAAAAAAATAGCTCCTATCAGAAAGAGTACAAAGATGCACAGCCCCACCACAAGCTCACTGCGAAAACCACGTCCCATAACTTGAACAACCATCGATCCGGGGACTCGGCCACCAGCCCACATTCGACTTGCTCCATAGCCTATCCGCCAAAACGCGGCGAACCAGCCTATTCCTTCTTCTCCAGAAGGCGCACCTGATCAAAGGGCCTCACTCGATAGACCTGCCTTCCCCGCTGCACCGTCAATGAGGTTTGCTGAGAAAGCACTGAGGAGATCAGCTTGTCATAAAACTCACCCGGCTGATCCACCCGGATATTATTAATTTCTAAGATCATATCTCCTCCCCGTAGTCCTCTCCTCGCGGCCTGCCCCTCAGGATGGATTCCCGAGATCAGAACCCCCCTCCCGCCACGCGTCCGCTGAAGCAGAGTGAGTCCCTGCACAGTAATGCCAATCTCCCTAATGACCGCTTGATCAGATACACTTCGCTCCGAAGACCCTCGCACCTGGGTCAGGATTTCGGATTCTTCTGCGTCAATAACGGTCGCTTTCAGGGTTAACTCCTCACCATTTCTCCAGACCATGATATCCACCTCACGAGCAACCGGAGTCCTCTGGATCTGGGTAAAGAATTGAACCCTAGTCTCAACCACCTTGCCGTTATAGCGCACCACCACATCATCGGGCAATAACCCTGAAGACTCAGCAGGGGATCCAGGAACAATATCCTGGATGTAGACCCCGCCACTCTCATACCACCCCACTTTTTCGCGGATAAGAGGGTTCCAGTCATAGCAGCGAACCCCCAGCCACCCCCGGGTGGCCCTGCCTTTGGCGAGGATCTGTTCGAAGACCTCACGTACGTCATTAGAGGGGATCGAAAACCCGATCCCAACGAAACCCTCGTCCTCAGTGTCAGGGGAGTAAATAGCGACATTGATCCCAATGATTTCGCCTAGAATGTTCACCAGCGGACCTCCAGAGTTTCCAGGGTTGATCGCCGCATCCGTCTGAAAGAGATCCCGCTGGCGATCAGAAATGGTCCTCTCCTTAGCTGAGATAATTCCTCGTGTCACGGTTTCCCCGAGGCCAAAGGGGTTGCCGATAGCAAGGGCCTGCTGCCCTTGGCGAACCCGATCTGAATCCCCAAAGCTAAGGGGCTCAAACTCCCGGTCCGCCTTGATTCGAATCACCGCTACATCCAGCGCCCGATCCTCACCAATCACAACCGCAGGGTAGGTTTTCCCATCGTGCATGGTAACAGTGATTCTCGATTTTCCGTTGGTCACGTGTTCGTTTGTTACTACGTGACCCTCTCTTGAGACCACTACCCCTGAGCCAATCCCGCGGACGGGATATCCTTCGTCGACCCAAACCCGGCCAAGCCAGTCCTGCATGAAATTTCGCTTCACCCCTTCGGTTTGCAGAGAAACTACCGAAGGCACTACCGCGGCAGTTAGTCGGGCAAATTCCTCGTCAAGGGCCGCAAGGTATTCCACCTCTCCGAGAGATAGCGCCGGTTCTTTGCTGAGGGTATAACTTTCCGGAACATAGTTTTCCTTTGGATCCTTCGATCCGAATTTCAGCAGGTTCGAGAGCCCGGCCATACCCGGCAGCTTCCGCAGGCCAGCTACTGCCAGAAAGGCAATCAGGAACACCCCAAAAAGAAGTGCCAATCGGCGCAATACCACACTCATGATCGTTGAATTCTTGTTTCGAGGATGCCCCCTTTTAGTTCTGGGAAAAGCGGAAATTCAGGGGCCGTGGCGTAGTGCCCGAAATGCTGCCCCCAGCGCGTGGGCGGTGTCGCTCGGGATGAGAGATTCCGGGGATTGGTGTTTTTTGACCGCAATTTCGGAAGCCCGCCCCGCAAGCCATGCTGCCGAACGGGCTGCATTCAAGCCCGCCATGCCCCCAGCCAACAAGGCCCCCAGGAGGCCACTGAGGACATCGCCCTGCCCACCCGAAGCCATTCCTGGATTCCCGGTTACATTGTAATAAAGGTCCTCACCGGCGGATGTCACAATCGTCCTCGCTCCCTTATAGAGAAGTGTACAAGGGTGGGATTCCACAAACTCCCGGGCACACTCTGCCCGGCCGAGTTGCCTAGCCCGGGGAAACATCCTTTCCATTTCCCCCGGATGCGGAGTCAGGACCATGTGGCTCTTAACCCTCCCGGAAACTCCAGCAGCGGAAATGAGATTTAGCGCCTCCGCGTCTACGACCAAAGGACACCCGGAGCTCTCCAGAACGCTCAACAATGCAGTTCTTTCATGTCCCTCCATCCCATTCAGGCCTGGCCCAATCACGAGAGCCGAATGAGAACATTCCTTCAGATCAACATAGCTGGAAAGAGCCTTTACCATAACTTCCGGAGGAATGGCCGTTGAAATCATGAACGGATAATCCTTTTCCAAAACGTAAAGAGTCACAAGGCCTGCACCACCCCTCAACGCGCCCAGGGCCGCGAGGCTACCCGCCCCCAGCATGCCGCGCGATCCTGCTACGATCCCGACTCGTCCGGCCTCCCCCTTGTGGGTTCCAAAGTTCCGTGGGGGAAACAGGCCTCGCAGCTTTGGCCCGGTAGTCAGATCGTCTCCAGGGCTCAAATCAGGAAGTTCCTCCAAGATGATCACCTCTATTCGCCCAACGTTCGGCAGGGCAGAGTCTGCTACCAGCCCTTTTTTGGGAACGCCAATAGTTGCAGTTAGATCTGCCCTGACAGCTCCTTGGGCAACCCCTCCATCATCAGCATTCACTCCGGAGGGAACATCAATGGAAACAACCTCTGCCCCCTCGCGGTCCCGGAGAGCATTCATCTCCGCAGCAAGAGCGCCAACCGGTTCCCGCAAGGGACCATTTGCCCCAATCCCCAACAAGCCATCGAGAAGGAGCAGAGGACTCTGGCCGATCTGTAATCTCCAGGGATCACGCTGAACCTCTATCTCGCCGAGTTCCCGAAGCTTCTGACGGGGAAGAACCCCAAACTCAAGGAGCTTGAAGGCGCTCCGCACCGCAATCTTCCATCCAGCGGCCCGAAGCACCCTGAGAGCCACAAGAGCATCGCCCCCGTTGTTCCCTTTCCCAATATAAGCAACGACCGTCCCAGGGTTGGGATATAGGTCTGCCAGGGTCTCTCCGATGCGCATGCCGGCCTTATTCATCAGGCCCTCCGCGGATATGCCCTTCCGGAATGCACTTTCTTCCAGCTCGCGCATTTGATGGCAACTGATCAGGCCCATTTCCCGGAGTTTGTTGCGTATGGGTTGATCGCGCTCCGCGGACCAGCTGGATCCGCCCTGTCCTAACGTTGGAAGCGATATTTGATAATTCCGTCCGCGATTCCTCGAGCGATCGCGTCCCGGTAGGCGCCCGTCTTCATACGAGACCTCTCTCTGGAATTGCTGACAAATCCCCCCTCTACCAGCACCGCGGGATTTCGCGATGCCCTGAGGACATAATATCGTCCATATTTAACTCCACGGTCACGACCTCCTACTCGCTTCAACATGCCCTCCTGAATAGCCTCGGCAAGTGGCTTGCCCGCCTGGCTGTAATAGTAAGTCTCCAGCCCTGAAACAGAGCGGCGCCAAGTGTAGTTGTAGTGAAGACTCACAAAGATCGCTCCCTTGAACCTGTTTCCGATCGCAGCACGCTTGGCGAGAGAAATAAAGGTGTCGCTCTTGCGGGTCATGGTCACCAGGTAGCCCTTCGCCTTCAGGTAATGCTCCAGACGCATTGCCGTGTCTAGGGCCAGGTGCTTTTCGTATACCTTCCCCGAACGCCCTCCTCGGTCATCACCTCCATGGCCTGGATCAACCACAACACGGCTGAAATAACCCGCCCATACTACGGGAGAGCATACCAGAAGGATCAAGGCAGACAGCGCAGCGGCCCGGAACAGGGGATGGTTAATAAGCATGGACAACAGAGCGGAAAGAACGTTTCAGCTACAATTTCTTTTTAGACAAGGCCAGAGCACGCGGGAAGATTTTTCGAAAAAGCCGGGCCCACTAAGCGCCCAGATTCCGTTAACGGAAGGTCATGCGAGGCCGCTCAGACAATTTTCGAAGGCGCGCCCTGCTCTGAGCTTCCGCCTTAGGGTCGTAAGAGATGCCCCCCGAGATCATGACCTCCCCGTTGTTAAAGGTGGCCAAGGCGGGCTTCCGCCCTGCGGCAGGCTTGTAGTATTTCGTGCCGAGATATGTTCCCGCCGGAGTAACGGTTCCATGCGCATAAAGATTAGGCGCCACCAAAGAGAGCACGTGAAGATTATTTTCTCTGTCGACAGTTGCCTTTGGTGACTTGCTGGTGATGACGTCGCCCATCCGAAAGGCCTGGAGGTTGCGGCCGGTCCGGATATCCACAAGATGAACATAGAGGGATGCTTTCCGGGTAGAATTGTGGATTGAGAGCCTGTATTCGCGGACGTTGCCAAGCTCTGGATTCCCAATCCGCTGGCTGTAAACCTGCCTCCCAAGCGTCACGCTGAAATACGTCGTATTGGTGACAAAATTCCCCCCCTTACCAGGAAGCCTGATCACTGCTTTGCAGCGAAATCTGCCCGGCTCGGTAACTCGGAAAGCTCCCGTAAGGTCAACACTCTTTGCGATACTGCGCCCCGCTGGGATTTTAACAGCTCCGAAATTCATGGCCGCAAGCGGACTAAGAGCAGTCCCTTGGGAGTTTTTGATTTCAAAATCGAGCCAATTCAAATTCGTCTGTTCCTCGGTATGAATGAGGAGGTCGCGCCCTGAATTGTTCGTTAACGTCACAGTTGCCACTACGGGTTCGTGAGCGATGTATTCCCTTTTCGACATGCTCAGGCTTGCCTGGACCTGGGCGCATGCGTCGTTCAGGTTTAGTATTGCCGTGACCAAGCAGATCAGAGAGAGAAGCCTTAGATTGAAGCGCATGAGGTCAGGATTGAGAAACTGGAGCTGTGGGTTTACGTCGTATCGTCCTCTGACCGCAAGGGAAACTCGCCTTCCGAGCCTTGATTTTCACCCTTGCTCGATTTTTCCACCTCTGCTTCAGCCTCCCCGGCGCTCTGCCTCTTAACAATTCGAAAGCCCAAATCCCGGCGACGAAGAGATCTCGTCTGCAGCCATGTTCGACTAGACGCCCCGCTCTCCGGAGCGAGAAAAGAGCCCCCACATACTACCGGGGATTTTGCATTCATCGGAAAAGACGGATTGCGCTCCGAATCCCGGGTCCACTCTGCTACATTCCCGGCCAATCCGTGGATCTTGAGCTTGCCCGGGCTTCGAGGGGGCTGATCGACGGGGCCCCATCTCTCTACATAGGGACTAACGTTGTCATCAAGAGCCACCACTGCCAGCCATTCTCTCAAGGTCGGCAGTTGACCTCCCTTCCAATTGGCGTAGGCGTGGGCATCCCACCAGTCGACGCCTGTCACCGGGTGATTCAAATCATATTTGAGCTCATTAAAAGTTGCCCCCCTGCGTGCCGCGCTCAGCACCATGCGCCAATCATCCGGAAGATGATCTAATTTCGTCCGAGGCTGGCCTCCATGGTCATAAGCCCTCCCCTCGCTCGCCCCCATTCCCTCCAGAGCGTCAAGGAACTCAACATACTCCGCGATCGTGACCTCATGGGCATCTATCATGAAGGAAGAAAGCGTCGTGGGTTTTCCCTCGTGATTTCGATAAGCGCCTCCCGGAATGGGAACCATCCCAGACAGATCCCTGGCAAAAGGCGCATCGCGATCAAGCCCTGACAGCAGCGCATACACCAAGACGGTTACAATCGCTCCCACAGCTCCTGCGAACCCAAACCTCTTTATCCGGCGCCCGCGAGAGGCCTTCGAGAGCTCCTCCGCCGCCGCCCTCACCTCAGAGGCCAGGGATTGCTCCAACTCCTGTGCCGTATTTGCAACCTGTGTCCAACTCATTCTTACCCCTTCATCCTCGCCCATCATCAACCCAAAAAGCCGCCCCAAGCGGGTGCCCCCAAAGAGCTCAGCCCCCGTCAGCACCGGTTGCAGCAGATCATGCATGAGGCTTGCCGCCGCTCTAAGGTCCCGAGCGGTCTCATCCGGGCTCCGCTCGCCTGCAACTGCAAGATTCTGGATGCGAAGAACTCCATGTTCCCCCAGGACAAGATCGGCTGCCTCGAGGGGGGCCGCTTTGATGCCCCGCTCTTCTAAATGAGCCATTGCTCTTCCCAGCTGCTTCACAAATCCCGTAATATCCCGAGGGGTATACTTGTGCCCCCGTTCGCAGAGCTCAGTAAAGGAACGCCCTGCAAGAAGCTCGCGGGTCCAGTAGAGCCCTCCTCCGCTCTCCACAGCCTCATAAACAGATCCAATTCCGGTATGTTCAATCGCGGCCTTTGCTCTGACGTCTCTGAGAAACGACGCTCCTAGCTCCTCAACTTCTGCAGCCTTCTGCCTGACGAGCACCACTCCTCGATCCATGGAACCTTGGCGAGCATGATAGGTCCAAGTATGTCTGTCCTCTTTAATCAATTCCCCAAGCAGATAGTCTCCCAGCCGCATCGGCGCAGGATCCTCTGAGAGGCTTTCGGGAACAGTCATGAGAACCAGATCCAGACTCCAGGATCGACATGATCCTACGCAACCCGGACCCGAAAGTCATCTCACCAAGAGGAAAAAAGCAGACTCCTCACTCCTAGAAATGGATCGCATGGCCCTCTGCATCGAGCGAGGCTTCATGAACGCCCTCGGTAAGAGTGGGATGGGCATGGATGGTTGCATGAAAGTCCTCAATCGTCGCCTCGAGTGTCAGACCGAGGCCCATTTCTGCAATAATGTCCGTTGCGTTGGCGCCGATGATGTGTGCTCCCAACAGCTCTCCGTGCTCTTCTCCAAACAGTAGCTTGATGAACCCCTCTGTCTCCGCTGCCGCCTGAGCTTTTCCAAGCGCCTGGTAAGGAAACTTCCCCGCTTTGTAAGCAATCCCCTCCTCCTTGAGCTCGCGCTCGGTTTTACCAACGGAGGCAATCTCCGGATAGCAATACGTGCACCCGGGAAAGGTCCCCACTCGCTTGGGGGTTGCTTCCGGCAGGAAGATCCCGTCAACACACTGGGTTGCTTCATACATCGCGGTGTGTGCCAACCATGGCGGCCCCGCGATATCCCCGATAGCATATACGCCTCCCATGGAAGTTTCATACCTGTCTCCGATCTGGATCCAGCCCCGGTCCGTAAACTCCGGAAGTTGGCCGCCAGGCAATACCGGCACGACCCCAATCGCGACGAGGCAGACATCGGCCTCAATGACCTCGCTGCCCCGGGAATTTTCTACCGTTACCTTCACAGAGTCTCCAGCGTCCTCGGTAGCTATTACCTTGGTATCCGTGAGACATTTAATCCCTTGGCGCGAATAGGACTTCCTGAGGGCGTCCCCTATATCATCATCTTCAACCGGAACGAGCCGGGGCATCATTTCCACCAGAGTCACCTCTGTCCCAAATGCATTATAAATATAAGCGAACTCTACGCCGATCGCACCAGCTCCGATAATTACCATACGCGAAGGCTGAGAAGGGAGGGTCATGGCCTCGCGGGAGCCAATAACGCTACTGCCGTTGAAAGGAAGCCCCGGGAATTCACGAGTCTTTCCGCCAGTTGCAATGATAATGTTAGCCGTTTCCAGGACCTGCACGCTTCCGTCCTTCGCCTTTACCTCGACGTGGTTGCTATCTACTACCGAGCCATAACCCTTTACGTAGTCCACCTTGTTTTTCTTAAAGAGAAACTCAACACCCCCAGCGAGCCTGTCGGAAACATTTCGAGAGCGCCCAATTACGGCGTCCCAGTCGTAGGATAAATTGTCGAAGGTAATACCAAACCCCTTTGCCTGATGCTTGAGAGTGTGGAAAAGGTGCGCGTTTTTAAGCAATGCCTTGGTGGGAATACATCCCCAGTTCAAGCATGTCCCTCCCGCTCGCTCCACCTCTACACAGGCGACTTTTTTCCCCAACTGCCCGGCCCGGATAGCGGCAACATAGCCGCCCGGTCCGCCACCAATCACAACGAGATCGTAGGACATGTAACAACGTCGAGTTCAAGTGCCACCCCCCACAGGGTAGCCATGCCTTGAAGCTGCTCAAGCCCTGCTGAATGTCAAGACCGGGCAGGGAGGGAGAAGCCTTGGAGGACCTTTTCATCTCTTCTGCTCGAGCTCCTCAATCCCGCCTTCTCCACTGCCTCCTCACGGGAGCCCAGATGAACAAGCCGGGAGGGGGAGGGGCAGAAATGCCTTGAAAAAAGGGGAAGATCTTCCGTGATGGGGAGAGCCCTTCAATCCATCACGCCAATGGCCCATAACTCTCCGCCTGACGCCTCGAAGTTTCTGATCATCTTCTGGGCCTGCCTCCTTGCGACCTGCCCAAGTCCACTTGCGGGACAGTCTGTGGAAGAGTGGGGGATCGCGCTTGGCCAGAAATACGCAGCGTTAGGCAGTTTCAGGGCGGAGTATACGGCCATCTCTCCCACTTCAGACGAGCCCCTCCAGGGCCTTATCATTGAGAATCGCGAGACGGGAGCCTGCCTCGTAAAGTTACAGTCTGATTCTGGTAAAGGCGGAGCCGTGTGGTGGGTCCCGCAGAAGGACGGAAAAGAAGGCGGCACTTATGCAAAATTCGGTGATTCCGCATTCAGGGTCAGGGGGCTGACAGAACTGGTGCGCCAGCACCAGAAACTGGTCTCATCCGGCAACCAGAAGAAACAATTTACGCGTAGCCCGGGTCTGGCCCCTTGCATCCAGCTTGGGGCGGATACGATCTCTGCATTTCTTTTCTCAGCTACCCCCGGCCTGTCCCCCGCGTTCTCCGGAGCTCCCCCTTCCCGGGTGGAAGAAATACGGGAGCTGAAGGAGACCATTGAGCTCATTCTTGATGATGGCAGCTGGATCCGTCTGGATCGGAAGACCGGATTGCTGGCAGGGCAGGGATATCCAGAAGATAAGGGTAAGCGCGCCCTCAGACTCGAGAGAGTAGTGCCCCTGCGAGGCGAGGACGCGTTTGCTCAAGAAATTCCCGTAGTCGATCCCGCCAGCCTGCAGGAGGCTTCCGCCGAAGCACTCCAGCTTGCCGATGTCCTGCACGCCGCTCTTTTTCATCATTTGGTCGGCATGATACAGGCCGACAACGCAACTCGTCCGGCAAAGCTTCTTTCCGAAAAATTCTCTACTTTCAGGGCATATTGGCTTGCTGCGTGGGGGCATCTTGCGCCCCCGGGAATTCCCGACAACGTGGTGAAGATGCTTCGGGACCTCAAAGGCCAGAAGCAGCAATACCTCCGCGACTGGACCGCGGCAAAAGAGGCGGACCCCGAGGCCATGAAGGGAGTCTCGTCCATTCAGTATTTTCGAATCAGGCGGATGAAGCTACGAGAGGACCTCCGGTTGAAAATCGACGCGGAGGCCAAGCAGCGCCCAGCCCTCGCTCATCTCCAGCTCCTCCTTGATGGGGAAATCTCCAAACTAACGCCCGGGCAAGTTGCCCAAGGACGAGAACTAGCAAAGTTAATCGTGGACAATCAGCGAGATGCGATGGTCAGCGCGCTTCTTCCCAAAATCCCGGAGGAGGTCCTGAAGTCTCTTTGACTCCTTACTCCAACATGAATTGCAAGTGGGTCGCCGTCAGGCGCCCCATGGAATCACATGCCTCAAAAGCCGAGGTGCCGTATCTCTGGCAAAGGGCCGCCCTCAGGCTCACAAGCTGATCATGAGGAGCAATTGTGTCCTTGCTCATCATCTTAAGCACTCCCTTGAGTCGGACACGGGAGGCCCGATAACGACGGGCCATTTGGCTTCGCTCTTCACTCCGGTATTGAAGAATTGTAGTTGGGTTGAGGTGCTCCCGAACTAGTTCATCCACGGGCATATTATCCGGGAAACAGTGGGAACGATACACTTCCAGCAACCCTTCATAGCTCTGCTGGTCAAAGTCAATCGGTCTCACCCGATACTGGACCTCCTCAAAGTCAGGCGTGATATCAACCACGTAATTCACGCTGCGCATGTCCCCGAGCAAACGCAGAAAACAACGCTCCCCGAACTTTACGAACTCTTTGGCAACCCGAACCTTGTTGAGCTCTGGGGACTTCAAATAGTCCTTGATGAAGATGTTTCCCGGAACGCCTGCAATATGCTCTTCAATCAGGGTGTTTCCATTGATCAGGTAGTTTATCCGGTTCGGGGAAAGGATGTGTTCGAGCTCCAGCCCGTAGATCCGGTTAGCATCCGCAATCTTGACATAATAATAGTCCGAATTGCCATTGAACTGATTAGTAATCCGGATCCGGAAAGGGCGGGAATTGCCAAACTCCCCAAAGTCAATGCGCTCCACGCTCAGATGCTCTGCCAGCGAAAGATCCCCGCCAATCTTAAGAACGGCATAGATCTCTGTAAGCCTGGTGCGCAGGTCCTTCATCGCCTCCTGCGGATAGGACACGGTGAGCCAGAGTGTTTCTTCTCCATCTGGATCCTCGTAGGACACCGCCTCAGAAAATCGTAGCAGATCGTCGTAGACCAAAGGGATCTCCCAACGGCGCCCGAAGTGCTGAAGATACTGAAGAAGGAAGCCCGACACCGGATAGTGCTGCTTGCGCTTCTGGATGAGGGAAGACATGGAGTTAGCTCGGAGGGTCCACCGGGAGAGCAAATACAAGCAGGCTCGTCAGCCCGTCTCGAACCTCGCTATCAAGTGGAGTGTGTCGATTCCTCTCTTGGTGAATTCTTCCCAGTAGCTTTTTTCTATCGGCTTGGTGTGCTCTTTCCGCTTTTCCTCGTCCAGAGAGTTCCATGTCGGCAGTCCTATCTTGCGTATGACGTCTCGCTCAGCGAGCCGAAGGGTGAGCTCCTCCCAGAAGATTTCATTGCGCATCTCGTCGATGGCTTCCTGAACAAAAGAGCGGGTCAGATAGTCAGTGGTGACCCGGTAGCGCTGATGAGCCTCATCGAATTCAATAATGTCGCTAAAACCTAGATGTGTTGCCTTCTCAAGAATTGTATTCTCCAATTCTTCAAACTTGGCAAAATTTTCCTTGGCTCCGGGCTTCCGATTAAGAGATCCAACCTCAGCCGCAAGGCTGATCATATCAATGAGGACGCTAAGTTCCTCTTCTGTAAAGCGAAGATGCATTAACCTTCCCGGGACGCGGGACGATCCATCCCATCATTCAGGCCGCGAGCCCGCAATGTTGAATTCCCCTCGACCGGTCGGGGAGCAGCTGATTAGACTTCCCCCGATGAGGCAATTGCTCATCATGCTAGCGCTTCTTTCCCTGCCCGGTTGTTTTATCTTTAACAAGCGCTCCCCCAGCCCGTACCCGGAGGTGACCTTTGAGCTCATCCACGACAGGGCAGGCGGCCTGCAGCCACAGGACCACGTCGCCCTCGCTAAGTGGGACGACAAATACTACTACTTCCAATGGCGGCGAATCCTTGAGCCTGCCACCATGAAAACAAGTGAAGGAGCTGGAAAGGTTCCTGTTCGGGAATTTGACCGGAAGAATGGTAGTGCCCTGGAACGCAGGCATGGAATCCTTGGGAAAGAGGACCTTAACGGTCAGCTTTACAACGCCGGTGTCTACTAGATCTGGTCCCCAGCAGGCAGCTGCCTCGCCGTAATCACTTCCTCCAGTTCCCACCGCTCTGCCGAAGCCGCATCCCCCCAGGTTTCCAATTCCTGCGCGACGACCACTGCGGTTGCCGGCTCCATCGCCACGGCTTTTCCGGTCAGCTTCTCCACGAGGTTTTCCCACCCCGGATTATGACCCAGCAGTAGAGCACAGCTCACGGTCTCCGGCAACAGCAGCATTTCTTCCTCTGCTGCGGACTGGCCGAATTGGTAAAAGGAGGAGAGGAGCCGAACCTCGACCTTCGTCACAAAGGCTTCACTCAACCCGGCAAATGTTTCTCGGGTCCGCTGCGCATCACTGCTCAACACAATTTGGGGAAGCCACCCTTTCTGGACGAGAGCCGCTCCAACCCGGGGGCCTTGTTCGCGGCCCATGACACCAAGGGGCCTTTCATGATCAGAAGCTTCCACTCCTTCCCAAGGGCTCTCCGCGTGGCGCATGAGGATCAGGCGACGGAATCTCATCCCTACTCCGCCTGCTCGATCTGATAAAATTCCTGAGGCGACCCCAGCGGGCTGATCGTATATGTGCCCCGGTCCTCTGTGGCGCGTTCAAAGGAAGTTTCATTGCTAAAACTCTCCAAATCACTCGTTCTTAGCACTTTGTAAAAAAGGCCTCGCCGCTGCGTCCAGTCCAGTCGGACCTCGTCCTCTGCAAGGCGGGTCACGGTCAAACTCGGGCGCTCCTGAAGGATACTTCCATCAAAATACTTGATCCCAAGCTCCCACGCCGCAATCCCGCACTTGGATCCGACCGTGCGGCCCGGGCCGTCGTCTGCCGGCACATGAATGCCGCCATAAAGGCGGGAAAGACCAGCCTGATCCGCGGCATCATAATAGGTGGCCCATTGCAATTGAACCGGGGCCGTGGGTCCCCCTTCAAATTCCAAGTCGTCGACTTCATGAACGGCAAGGCCGCCTGGAAAAAACTCACTTCCCGTAATACGGGTAAGCACCTCTGCAGCCGCGCGGCTGAAAGTGCTATGCCCTGAAAGATAGGCCGCGAACGCAGGAGTGACAAAGGTGTCGCGCTGATAAGGGACCCAGTCTTCTGCAAGAATCCAGCCTACTCCCCCAATCTGGGTTGCGGGGTTGGCCGGCTCCCCCTGCCACGAATAAATAGCGATCTTGCCGATCGCGCTTGGACCAAGATTAGCGTGCCTTCCCGCGCCATTAGCAGTGGTTCGGGACACAACTTCCACAAGTCCGGGCTCAAGGGTAATGCCCTCCTCGCTATACAACGGAAACGCCGGGTTACTGGACTGTCCCTGACCCACCATGTAGCGGATAGCGCTGATCGGGCGAACGTAGTCGTACTCACGCTTGCAGGTCCACGCAGCGACAGCCGCATCATGCAACGATGCATTGAGGAGAAAATACATCTTGGCCTCCCACTCCAGCTCATTGAGCTCAGGACCAGAGCCCGCGAAGCGCCTCTCGAAAGAGGGGTGATCCATCATCTCGTTTGCGATAACATTCCAGTGCCCCGGAGGAGTTTCTGACTCAGGGCCATCTGCCCAGTATTCCGCAACGACCCTGCCAAAGTCGGCCTCATTGATAAGATTTGGGGCATAGCTGGCCCCTGTGGTCGGGTTGAGGAGGTGCCCGCTTCCATCATTCGTTCCTAGGGGGTTGTTCCCTGCCGCGCCGGGTGAAAAGTCCCTGACCGGAGCGACAGCAGGATCCAGAAGGCTACTGAAACGGATAACCTCGAGGTTTCCTGCCTTGAATTCCTCATCTCCATCACCCTCCAGCTGGGGAGGAGAGCCAGGATCGAAATACAGAGCCTCCCCTGGCTGCCGGCTCAAGGCAAAGGGCCATACGTCCCGCCAATGCGAACCCAGAAACGACTGGGTGTTAAACGCGAGCGGCTGTCCGGTCTGGGAGAACGCCTCGACAAATTCAAGTGGTTGCCACCGATTAGGATCATTCAAGGTGGTGCCTGAGAACTCAAGAACAAGGGGGTCGTTGACAGGAGTATAACTGCTATCGGTGTAACCACCGGCCTCGTTGGAATTGTCGTTGCCCGTCCAGTCGATGATGGTTACGCCTGCCCGGTTGCCCACCGCGGAGGGGCTGTTCCCCACCGTGCTCAGGTCATTCGGATTGTATCCAAGAGAAATCATGAGGTCGCGAAGCTCAGTTTGAACCTGGAGGGCATTAGCCAAGGGCGTATTCGGATGGCGGACGGCTATGTAGCGGTGTCTCAAAACCCGGTAAGCGGCATGACTGATTGCCTCCCGACGAGCAGCTTCCACATCTCCGGTTGAGATTGCATTCTCGCGAAAAAGATAGCCGGTCGCTTCCGGATCGTAGGCCGCCCACGCGTCATACATTGCCACTGAAACATGAAACAAATTGCGAGCATGAACAGGGGGGTCGGGAAACGACAGGCGCACCGCAGCCAGATTCTGTTCGTTCCAGTTCCGGGCCACTGAAGCCACCGATACCGGCATGACCATTGAGAGAATGGCGACGACTAACAGGACGCCTCCATAGGGATGAGTTTTCATTTCGAGAAGAGTTGGTAAATTAGGAGCTTGCCTTGTCCTTAAATTACCGAGGGGGCTGACCCCCGTCAACCCCGCCTGTCTAGCAACTCAGCCCCCTTTAGCCGAATGCCGGGAGGTGAGCTTCCCCAGTCGAGTTATTGTGAAAACTTCTGCCTCTTGCCATCTCCGTCCTTGCCATCAGCTACGAATGCCGCTCCAAATCACCGCCCCATGACCGCTGCGGAAATTCGCCAGAGCTTCCTGAGCTTCTTCGAAGAGAAGGAGCACTCCGTGGTGCCTTCCGCCTCGCTCCTCCCTCAGTCCCCTGGGTTGCTCTTCACCAATGCGGGAATGAATCAGTTCGTCCCCTATTTTCTCGGCACGGAAAAAGCCCCCTACTCTCCTCCACGCGCTGCCGACACTCAGAAATGCATCCGGGCGGGAGGTAAGCACAACGACTTGGAGGATGTTGGGCAGGACTCTTACCACCACACCTTTTTCGAGATGCTGGGGAACTGGTCCTTCGGCGATTATTTCAAGAGGGATGCCATCACCTGGGCTTGGGAGCTCATGGTTGAGCGGTGGGGCTTTCCTCCCGAGCGCCTTTACGCCACCGTCTATCGGCCCGGACCGGGCGATCCGGCCGACTTTGATCAGGAGGCCTATGACTACTGGAAAGCCTTATTCGAAAAGGCAGGCTGCGACCCCGGCGTCCATATCGTGGATGGAAACAAGGCCGATAACTTCTGGATGATGGGGGAGACCGGCCCCTGCGGTCCATGCTCGGAACTGCATGTGGACCTTACCCCGGAGGGAGACACCGGGGGCCTCCTAGTAAACAAGGATAGCGATCAGTGCATCGAGATCTGGAACCTCGTCTTCATTCAATTCAATGCCGAGGCCGATGGAAGCTTCCGGGACCTTCCCTCCAGACATGTGGATACCGGCATGGGCTTCGAGCGCGCCTGCTCGATCATCCAGAACACGAAAGGCTTCACGGATTTCTCGCAGAAAGCCTCCAACTACAATACTGATGTTTTTCGCCCGATCTTCGACACCCTTGAAGAGCTCAGCGGGAAAACCTATCAGGACGTTTACCCCGGACCTGACCAGGAAGCACCGGAAGAGACTGTCAAGACTGCGGTGGCCTTCCGGGTCATCGCCGACCATCTTCGCACCCTCAGCTTCTCCATCGCAGATGGTATTCTTCCCGGTAATACCGGGCGCAACTACGTCCTTCGGCGCATCCTCCGACGCGCGGTGCGATACGGCCGATCTCTGGGCTTCACCGGAGATAAGTTTGTTCTGACTGCCCTTGTTAACTCTCTCGTAGAGCAGATGGGAGATGCCTTTCCAGAGCTCAAGGCCCGGGAGAACGTCATTGTAGAGACCATCCAGCGCGAGGAGCGCAGCTTTAACGAGACCCTCGACCGCGGCCTGAACCTCTTCGAAGAGGAAGCCAGCAAGCTTGCCGGTGCGGCCTTCCCGGCAGAGGCTGCGTTCAAGCTGTATGACACCTTTGGATTTCCGGTAGACCTCACCCAGCTCCTCTGCCGCGAGCGGGGAATCCCCCTGGAAATGTCACGCTTCGAGGAGCTCATGGAGCAGGCGAGGCAAATCGCCCGTAAGGCCCAGAAATCGGAAATTGTTTCCGCGCTCGACATTTCCACCGAAGTTTACACCGAGTTCATCGGCTTTGAGCAAGACAGCTGCGAGGCGACTATTCTGGAGGTCCACATCGACGGCGACCTTTGTTGGCTCCTGACTGATCGCTCTCCCTTCTATGCAGAAATGGGAGGGCAGGTTGAAGACACCGGAGCGCTCATGGCCGGAGACTCTGAAATCCCGGTCGTCGCGCTCCAGCAGATTGGCTCAGCCCGGGCCCACGGCGTTCACGCGGAGCAATCCGCCACCCTGAAAGCTGGCGACAAGATCACCCTTTCCATTCACGGCACGAGGCGCCGTCCAATCGAAGCCCACCATACCGCCACCCACCTTCTACACTGGGCCCTGCATGAGATTGTTTCTCCAGAAGCAACCCAGCAGGGGTCGCTGGTGGCTGAGGATCGCCTGCGTTTTGACTTCACTTCCAGCGCCGTAAGCGCGGAACAAATCGCGGCCCTTGAAGAGCGGGTTAATGCCCGCATCGAGGCCGGCGAGGCCGTCAGTTGGCAGGAGGTTCCCTTCGACGAAGTTCAGGGCCGTGAGGACATTATGCAGTTCTTCGGGGACAAGTACGGAAACAAAGTACGGGTAGTTCAGATCGGGGGCGAGCCCCAGGCGCTTAACGGCTATTCGATGGAGCTGTGTGGAGGCGCTCACGTCCGTAACACCGCGGAAATCGGGCTCTTCAAGATTCGCCGTGAGGAAGCCATCGCCGCCGGAACTCGTCGGATCGAAGCGGTCTGTGGAGCCGCTGCCGAGGCCTACCTCGCTGAGCTTGCAGAACAGGAATCCGAAGAGAAGCAGGCTGCACTCGCCAAGCTAAGCGCTGCCAACGAGGCCCTCTCGGCCCTCGGCGTCGAGCAGCTCAGCCCCCCCGACGGGGCCGATGCGGCGTCCATCAAGGCCGCTGCAGTCGAGGCCGAAAAGCTCCTCAAAAAAGCCCAAACCGCAAACGCTGCCCGACAGGCTGACACTTTTCTCGCGACCCTCTTGGAAGGCGATACCCATCCCCCCGCAATCGTCGAATCCCTCGAGGGGCCCGCAGCCCTTCTCCAGGAGCTGCTCAATGGCCTGAAAAAGGCCGGGTTCACCGGCTCCGCGGTCCTTGTCGTCGACGATGGTGACAAACTTCACCTTGGGGCTCTCTGCGGAACGGAAGCACAGAATATTGGGAAACGGGCTGGAGATCTGATCAAGGCCCTCGCGCCTGTGGTGGGCGGCAAGGGCGGAGGCAAGCCCGACATGGCACGCGGGGCAGGAGCGGATCGCTCCGGGAAGGAAAATCTGCTCGCGGCTGCTCGCGCAGAATTCCAATAGGCCAACTCAAGAATAAGCTTTATTTCGACAAGCCTTCTTGCGGGCCGTCTCCGCCGGCTTCCAGAGACCTGATGATGAGTTCGGCCTTGGCGCGCTGGCGGCTAGCAAGGCTGTCCATCAAGAAGCCGAAAGAAAAGACGAGGACGCCAAGGGGGATGAAGCTGAAGGAGAGAGGGATGGCGAGTAAGAGGGCTCCTCCAAAGAACATGACCCAGTCCATTACTCCTTTCTGTCGAGGCGCCAGTCCCCCGATAACTAGTGCGATCGGCCCTGTAGAGGCGAGGGTCCACAGGACTGCGATTCCTAGAGTCGTAGCGACCCCTTTCCTCTCTGGTCTCTCCGTAATTTCTTCGCTCATGGGGCCGCGCCCCTCTTGCCGTCGTCGCACCAAGCGCGAGCGCAGGAACGCGAGCGCGAAAAGATACCAGCCTGCAGCCCCGCCACAATAAAGGAGAATGCCGAGCTCACCAAAGGTATAGATATGAAAGCTCAACAGGTGTCCGCCAATCGGAAACGCGAGACTCATGCTAGCCCCCAGGGCCATAAGGTGGCGCGAAGCCCTGTCGCGCGGAGCCAGCCAAGCCCCCCAGGTCGCCAACGCGCTGGCAACAAACATCACGAGAATGATCAACTCGTCAGACAACATAGCGCAGCCTCAGGTTTATCAGGAAACCAGCAGTGAGACAAGCCGCCTACTAGCGCGCTCGACTACCACAAAGAGGCGATGTGTCAAAGGCCTTGAAAATCGAGCGCGACTTGAAAGGATAGTGTCATGAGTGAGGAGCCTGAAAAAGCAGCTTGGCGAGGAGGTCCTTCCCAGCTTGTGAATCTTCCTGCCTTCGTCGCCAGCGCGGTGGTCGCTATGATTTTTTTCGTGGTTGGGCCGAGGTTCCCGGAGATCCAGAACTATATCATGCTGGGAGCCCTCATCCCGGCTCTCTGGGCTTCTTGGAAATGGCTGACCGTGCGATGCCACCGCTTCGAGATTAGCACCGAACGCCTCAAAATATTCCAAGGCGTGCTCAACCGCTCTGTAGATGAAATCGAGCTTTACCGCGTGAAGGACACCCAGATCCAGCAGCCCATCCTCTACCGCCTCTTCGGATTGGGACATGTCATTCTGGAGACCTCCGACCGCAGCCACCCAAAAACTACCCTCAACGCCATCAAGGACCCGAGAGAAGTCGGTGAGATCCTACGTCGGGAAGTAGAGTCCCTTCGTGACAAGAAGCGTGTGCGCGAGGTGGACTTTGATGAGGCAGGAGATAGCGAGTTCGGAGACGAGCTGGGCTAGGGCCGTGCCGGAAAGCAGGGGGAATTCTGTCGGAAGGACTTGCACTGGTCTCCAGAACAGGCATCCTCCCGCCGCCGAAATTTATTATGCGGGGTTAGCTCAGTTGGTAGAGCAACTCGTTTACACCGAGTGGGTCGGCGGTTCGAGTCCGTCACTCCGCACCATCCGGCCCTCCTGGGCAGAGAGGGCCTGAGGCCTTCTGGCCGCCAGCAACTCTACCGCATTCCTCAATCGGATCTTGCGCTCAGCGCAGATCATCATCAAATCTGGGAGGCTCCCTCGCCGCTGGGACCGGCAGGCCATGCATTTTCGGCCCCCAAATCTAAACTACTCCCCTGAAACGATGTCTCTCCGCCAGATGCCACTCCTTCTCCTCGCCGCCCTTACGCTGGCCTCAAATGCCGCCGCCGCCGCCAAGCCGAATTTCATCATTATCTTCACCGACGATCAGGGCTACGGAGACCTGAGCTGCTTTGGTTCTACCACTATCAGAACCCCTAACATCGATCGAATCGCCAAGGAGGGCCGGAAGTTCACCAGCTTCATGGTTGCCTCGCCGGTATGCACCCCCTCCCGGGCTGCTCTCCTGACAGGGTGCTACCCCAAGCGGGTGGGAATGCACCAGCACGTGCTCTTCCCTTCCTCCCAGAAAGGCCTGAACCCGGAAGAGCATACCATCGCCGATCACCTCAAGGCGCAGGATTACGCCACCGCCTGCTTCGGCAAGTGGCATCTTGGCCATCAGCGGGAAGTGCTTCCGACCTCCAACGGCTTCGATACCTACTTTGGCATTCCCTACTCCAACGACATGAATCATCCCGACAACAAGGGAAAGCCCCGCGGAGGCTGGCAGGGCATGGACCTTCTCTGGGACGACCCCAAGTCTACCCTGACCAAGTGGAAGACTCCGCTTTTCCAGGACGAAAAGATTGTCGAGTTGCCGGTAGACCAGCGCACCATCACACGTCGATGCACCCAGAAGGCCATAGACTTCGTGCAAGCCAACAAGGAGAATCCTTTCTTTGTCTATCTGCCCCACTCCATGCCGCATATTCCGCTCTACGTTCCAGACGACGTGCGCGACCCCGACCCCAAGAACGCCTATATCAATACTATCGAGCATATCGATACCGAGGTCGGGCGCCTGTTGGACACCCTCGACAAATTGAAGCTGACCGAGAAGACCTACGTGATCTACACCACAGACAATGGTCCATGGCTTCCCTTCCGGCATCATGGCGGTTCCGCAGGGCCTCTCAGGGACGGGAAGGGGTCGACCTTCGAAGGTGGTCAGCGAGTCCCCTGTGTCATGCGGGGGCCAGGCATCCCTGCCGGAACGGTCTGTTCTGAGCTCACCGGAACGATTGATATCCTGCCGACCATCGCAGCAATCACCGGAACCTCTCTGCCTGCGGGAAAGAAAATCGATGGGCTCGATGTCTCCGCCCTCTGGATGAACAAGGTTAAGAAATCTCCCCGCAACGAATTCCTTCATTACACCTCGAGGGGGGAGCTGCAGGGAATCCGGCAGGGCAGGTGGAAGCTCCTCGTAAAAGGCCCTGGAGGCCGCAGGGGCCAAGGCAAAAACAGCTCCAAGAATGGAGGCCAGGTATTCCTCTTTGACTTGGAAGAGGACATGGGGGAGCAGAATAACTTGGCCGCTCAGAACTCCGAAATCGTTGAGAGCCTTAAAAAGCGGATGGCAGCTCTAGACGAGGAAATTGGTTCTAACGCCCGCGCCCCTTGGACAAAGGACTGATCCGCCCTCGCAGAATTTCCTCTGACTTTCTTGCCAGATCCTCTCCAAGCCGTCGTAATACTCTACCGCTGGGCATCGCAGGCCATCCCACTGCTATTCTCGACTTTCCGTCCCCAATGACCGAAATCTCAAAAACACCGCATCCAATGAAATCCAGGCTTCTTACATTTGCCGCGCTTTGTGGCGCCACTCTCTCACTTCACGCGCAGGCTCCCCCAAAGGGCTTTGAAAAGGTCGATCAGGAGATCACCATTTCAACCCTGCAGGCGGCGATGAAGTATGATGTCCGCTCGTTCAGCGTAAAACCAAACGCAAAGGTAAAGCTCACCTTCAAGAACCCGGACGACCTCCCGCATAACCTCATCCTGTGCACCCCCGGAAAGTCGAAAGGTGGCGACAAGGGAAAAGAGGTCATCGATGCCGTGCTCAAACTTGGGGAAAAAGGAGTCGAGCAGAACTGGGAGCCCAAGGGGCACCCCCGCATTCTCCATAGCACTGGGATGGTCCAACCCAAGAAAGAGTCCGTGATCTGGTTCAGGGCACCAAAGAAAGAAGGGAACTACCCCTACATCTGCACGTTCCCGGGCCACTTCGAGCTAATGAACGGAATGATGGCGGTCTCCAAGCGAGCCAACCCGGTGACCAACCTGACTTACAAGTTCTATCACGGCAAGTGGGACAAGCTCCCCGACTTTTCCAAGATGGAACCAAAAAAGACCGGGACTCTTGCCAGCGGCCTTTTTGAGCTCAGCCCAAAAGACCGGGACAACGAGTTCGGCTTCGTCTTCACCGGGGACATTGAATGCCCAAAAGATGGCATCTACACCTTCACGGTTACATCCGATGATGGTTCGAGCCTCTATATCGACAACACCAGGGTGGTGAACAACGACGGAGTGCACCCAGCCAAAGCCACCAAGGGGCAGGTTCGCCTCAAAGCCGGTAAGAGAAAAATTGAGGTCCGCTACTTCGAAGGGGGTGGAGAGCAGAGCCTCTTTGTAGAATGGGCCGGACCGGGAGTGAAGAAGCAGCCTCTTTCCCCGGGCGCCGCTTCCGGAGGAGGTAGCGGCCCGAGCGGAATGCTCATCGCCGCCGCGGACGGAGAAGCCGCCATCTACCGTAACTTCATCGCAGACGCCGGATCCCGAGCCATCGGGGTCGGCTACTCCGAAGGTGTCAACCTCACCTTCGACGCCAACAATATGCGCGTCGCTCAGATCTGGCAGGGAGACTTCATGGACGGTGCCCGCCACTGGAACGGCCGGGGACAAGGGTTCCAGCCCCCCGCTGGCGATGCGGTAATCAAGCTCCCCGCCGGGGCCGCATTTGCCTCCTTGGATTCAGCTGGTGCGGCCTGGCCAAAAGCCGAGACTCGGTCCTCCGAATTCCGTTTCCGCGGTTACCATCTGAACAAAAAGCAGCAGCCCAGATTCCACTATGAAATGGGCGAAGTCGCGATCAAGGATACCCCCGCTCCGGTGGCCGGAGGGGAATATGGCCACCTCACCCGCTCTCTGCAGCTTTCGGCCAAGAATGCGCCAGCCAACCTCTATTTCCGGGCTGCCTCAGGGAACATCACCGTTGCTCCCGGTGGATTCGTCGTTAATGGCGACCTTATGATTTCCACAAGCAGCAAGGCCACGATCGAGGCCAACGAGCTGCGGCTTCCTGTCAAATTCAAGAACGGCACCGCCACAATCGAGCTGACATACAAATGGGCCCAGTAAGCAGCAACTTCTGGAATAACCTTACAAACGAAACAATTTTTATGAAAACACCACCCGCCTTATTCACGTTCAGCGCTACCCGCGCCTGCATCTCTTCCATGCTCGCTGCGACAGCCCTTGCCGCGGCAGCTCCCACCATGGAAGACTTCTACCAGCGCGAGGAGATTCCTCTGCCAGAAGGAGAGGTAATGGAGGGAGCCTCTATTTCCATCATCGATGACAAGCGCGTCGCCCTCGCAACCCGCCGCGGTGACGTCTGGATCTGCGATGGCGCCTTCGGGGAGGACTTGAGCAAGGTGACCTGGAGCAAATTTGCCAGCGGACTGCACGAACCTCTCGGAATGTCCCACAAGGACGGCTGGTTCACCTTCACCCAGCGCCCCGATGTTTCGCGGATGCGAGACAGCGACGGCGACGGCCGAGCCGACCAGTTCGTCACTGTTGCTGCCCCCTGGGGAATTAACGGAGACTACCACGAGTATGCCTTCGGGACTCCCCCGGACAAGGATGGCAACGTCTGGGTGGTCCTCTGCCTGACCGGATCATTCAATGCCAACTCCCCATGGCGCGGCTGGTGTTTCCGTATCACCCCAGACGGTAAATCCATTCCCACCTGCTCCGGGATTCGGTCCCCAGGAGGCATCGGCTTCAATATGGAAGGGGATGTCTTCTACTGTGACAATCAGGGCACTTGGAATGGGTCTTCCTCACTGAAGCACCTCAAGCCCGGTGGATTTGTAGGAAATCCGAATGGCAACAAATTCTGGGAACAGGCCCCCAACATGGGGCCCAAGCCTGCAGAGCCTAAGAGCGGTTCGCGGATCGAAACAGAGCGCAAGCGGATTCCCCAGCTTGTGCCAACCGCAGTCTGGCTTCCCCACGGCAAGCTTGGGCAGTCGCCCACCGGAATCATCCCAGACGACACCAAGGGCGCCTTCGGCCCCTTTGCTGGGCAGGTCCTCGTTGGGGAGCAGACCCACTCTCAGGTCCAGAGGGTATTCCTGGAAAAAATTAATGGCGTCTACCAAGGCGCCGCATTCCCTTTCCTTGGTGGATACCGCTCGGGCATTGTTCCCCTGAGACTCGCCGCTGATGGCTCCCTCTTCGTTGGGACTACAAATCGCGGTTGGGGCGCCCGGGGAGGGCTTCCATTCAGTTTTGAGCGGACTCGCTGGAACGGTAAGGTTCCTTTTGAAATTCACGAGATGAGAATCACCAAAGACGGTTTCGAGCTGACTTTTACCGAGGAGATCGACCCGAAGACCGCAGGAGACAAGGCTAGTTACTCCATGAACTCTTGGACTTATGTTTACCAGAGTGGTTATGGCAGCCCGGAGGTGGACAAAACCGCTCAGGCCATTGAGTCGGTAACCGTAGGGGCCGACAAGAAGTCCGTGCGCCTGAAAGTTGCCAATCGACAGGCCGGGCACTGCCATCACCTCAAGTCCGCGGGAGTTCGCAGTAAGTCCGGAGGCGAGCTCTGGCACCAGAACGCCTACTACACCATTAACGAGTTTCCCAAGTAAGCCGTCGTCGAGAGATGGAATTAGACCTCAGCACCCTGCGGCCTGCCGAATGCTACAAGGTGCTGGCGAGTCTGGTTACCCCTCGCCCGATTGCCTGGATAACAACTTTGGATCAGGGGGGCGCGGTTAATGCCGCGCCCTTCTCCTTTTTTAACTGCTTTGGCTCCAACCCCCCAATCGTTGCCTTTGCGCCTGGGAACAAGGAGCCCGGACTCCCCAAGGATACCGCCCGTAACATTAGGGATAACAGGGAGTTTGTCGTCAATATTGCCGATGAAGCACTCGCCGAAAAAATGGTCGCAACCTCTGCCAGCCTTCCTCACGGAGAATCTGAGCTCGCGATCACTGGTCTGACGGCCACCGAATCCGTCTCGGTAAGGGCTCCCCGTATTGCAGAAGCTCCGGTTTCATTTGAATGCAGAGAGTGGGCTACTCTAGAGATCGGCTCCAACCGTATGGTTGTCGGCACTGTTCACTACGCACACATCCGGGACGGGATACTCGACCCGGAAACCCTGCATCTCAAGCCAGAGGCCTTTCTGCCCGTTGGGCGGATGGCCGCCCCGGACTGGTACTGCCGGACCAGCAACCAATACGAAATCAAGAGGCCCAAATAGAAGCTCTCATTACGTTCCCATCCCACCACGCTTTATCATGCCCCAAGAACGAGAGCTCTTTATCCAAGTGCGAGATCTTCATCAGCGGTTTGGAAGGCAGCAGGTCCTGCGCGGAGTTAACCTGAAGGTTTACCGGGGAGAGACCCTCTGCCTGCTTGGTGGGTCAGGAGGAGGAAAGAGCGTCCTGATCAAGCACCTCTGCGGCCTCATGCGCCCATGGAAGGGCTCTGTTCTCATTGAAGGGGAGGATATTACCGATCTTCCCGAGCGGGCCCTCGGACCCGTTCGGCGTAAGGTTAGCATGATGTTTCAAGGGGGGGCACTCTTTGACTCTCTCTCCGTCGGCCAAAATATTGCCTTCCCTCTGCGCGAGGCGGGGCTGCGCGACCGCAAGGAAATTGACCTCCGTGTGAGCCGGGCATTGGAAATAGTGCGCATGCCCGGGCAGGAAAAAAAAATGCCCGCCGATCTCTCAGGGGGAATGCGCAAGAGAGTGGCCCTTGCCCGCGCGGTAGTGGAAAAGCCCGTTTGCGTTCTTTATGACGAACCGCATGCCGGGCTGGACCCGATCACTTCGGCCTCCATTGATCATCTCATCAAGGATCTTCAGGCAGACCATAATATCACGAACATTGTGATTACCCATGAGCTCCGGAGTGTGTTCAGGATTGCCGATCGCGTCGCTTTCATGAAGGAGGGCGTCATTTCGTGGCACGGAACAGCTGAAGAGTTAGGGGCCTCCAAAGACCCGGAGATCGTCGAGTTTGTCCGGGGAACCCCCTCAGATCGGCAGGCCAGTGAACAGGACGCTCCCTGCATTGACACCAGCGGTTAGTCAGAGGAACATATAGGTATGGCTAATTCCCCGAAGCGAATCGAAACCCTAGTAGGGTTTTTCCTTTTCGTGGGGCTTGCTCTGCTTGGAGTGCTTATCATGCAATTTGGCCGCTTTGCGGACCGATTTCGCGGTGTCTACACCATTACTGTCACCTTTAGCGATGCCTCCGGACTGATCAAAGGAAGCCAAGTCCGCCTGTCAGGCGCTCAGGTCGGGCAGGTCGTGGAAGAGCCCTCCCTGACGGAAGAAGGAAAAATCGAGGTCGATATGGTCATTCGAAAGAGCACCCCAAAGATCGACCGTAATTCTGTATTTCAGATTTCCTCCCTGAGTATTCTCGGGGATAAAGCGATCACAATCTCACCTCCAGCAGCGCCGGAGCAAAAATCCGGAACCTATATCAAGGATGGCGATTTCATCGTCGGAGCAGAAGCCGGAGGGCTTGATGCGCTCCAGACTGATGCGGAACAGATTGCTTCCGACGCTGTAGCTCTTATCTCGCGTGGCAAAACAACACTCTCCAAAGTTGATACCGCCCTCGACGACCTTCGCGCCGTATCAGGGCAACTTGCCGAGAGCCTTGAGAGGATTAACTCTGGGTTAATCACCGAGGATAATATCGCCAAATTCAGCCGCTCTCTCGAAAACCTTGATGGAGCTACTGATGCAATTCGAGAGGCAAGCGTGGAAATCAAGCCTCTGATCGCAGGCGCTCAGGACGCCGTCGCCAGTTTCGACAACGCGGCAAAGGCCGCTGAGGGAACCTTCAATCAAGCCTCTTCCGAAATTAGCAAACTCGGTCCGACGCTCCGGAAAGTTCCTCAAGCTGTCGATTCCATATCGGAGGTGGCCAGCGAGGCCCGGGGGGCCCTCAGCAGCGTTACCGGAAGTGAAGGTCTGCTCGGCTCTCTCGCCTATGACCGGGACATGAAAGGAGACGCCAAGACCTTCATGCGCAACCTCCGTCATTACGGGATCCTCAGATACAAGGATGACGAAACGCCTGAGGCGAGCGACCCCCGCAACCGTTTCCGCGGCCGCCGCCGCTAGCCCCGGCGCTCTGCCAGCTGGGACCACCTCTCCCCAAGAGCCAGTCGGATTCCCTCTGCCTTCTGCAGGGTCTCCTCAAATTCCATCTCGGGGTCCGAATCGGCCACAATACCCGCACCCACTCCGAAGGACAATCGGGAGCCCCGCCTCTCCAGGGTTCGAATCGCAATATTGAACTGACTTTCCCCATTAAACCCTAGGTAGCCTATCGCCCCGGTATAAAGCCCCCGGGGCACAGTTTCGAGTTCCTCGATGATCTCCATGGCCCTCCTCTTGGGAGCGCCCGTAATACTTCCGCCAGGGTAGCAGGCCTGCAGCGCTTCTAGCTGGTCTGCCTCCTCCCGAAGCTGCCCGGTCACAGTCGAGACCAGATGATGCACCTGTTCAAGGCGCTCATGCTTAAGCATTTCAGTAACCGCAATTGTGCCAAACTCACATACCCGGCCCAGATCGTTACGCTCAAGGTCGGTGATCATAACGAGTTCTGCTATCTCCTTTTCGCACGTCTGGAGCTCAAATGCAGACCTGCTGTCCAGCTCGGGATCCGCAAAGCGGGGACGAGTTCCCTTGATTGGCCGTGTTTCGATAGAGCGCCCGTGCATGTTCAAGAAGGTCTCTGGAGAAGAAGAGAGAATCTCGCGGTCTCCACGGACCATATAAGCGGCCATGGGCGCCGGAGAAACGCTTCGCAAACGGTCGTAAAGCGGAAACAGAGATTCTGTTTTTGGGAAGTCCGCGCTGAACTGCTGAGACAGGTTCATCTGGTAGATATCGCCGTTGGCGATGTAGGCTTGGGCACGGCGAACCCGATCGACGAACTGCCTTCGGCTCAAGTTGCTGCGCCAGGGACCCGCAATTTCAAGCTCAGGCAGTGGAGCAGGTTGTAGATGTTCGCAGAGGGAGCCAACTTCGAACCACTGCCCCGTGGCATGATTGTAGACAAGCAGGTCATCATAGAACCCAAAGCTGAAATCTCCATCATAGCCAATCCACCCGCAAGCCGCCCCGAGAGGAAACCCGCAATCCGGGCTTCTTACTATACGCTCTTGGATCTGCTCTCTGAGCTCCCCAACGTCTTCCATGCTCCCCTCTAGCTCTCCGGTAGGACAAGCCGCTATGATGGATAACGCCTGAGAGCGGGCGAGGTTTCCTGAGCTATCGTAAAAAGCCAAGCCCGGCAAATGGCGGAGAGCCGCAGCGGCCTCGGCCGGAGCAAGAGCAATGTCAACCGGGCGGAGTTCCGGGGCTGGTAAAAGACGGGGTGGCACTTTGATGGTTGATACTGCGGATCTGCACGGCTTGCAAACATCTCAATACGGAGCCACGAATTCCTCTCGCCACTCAGGGAGGCCTAGTTATTCGCCTGAGCGTGCATCCGACTGGGGTCATTGACTCCCATGAGGGCTGACGGTAGGGTTCGGGTCTCCTGTCTTTGAGCTCTCCATCTACAAGTTCCAGCCTGAGCACTTTTCGCGTAGCGTGCTGGGTGCTAGCTGTCATCGCTTTTATTGAGATAGTGGCCGTCGGGCTTGCACTGGCGCTTCGCGCTAAATCTCAGGACCCGCCAGTGGTGGTTGAGCGAGTGGTTACGGAATATCTCCCTTACCAGCAGCCTGCTGGCAAACTCCTCGACGCAATACCGCAGTCGACAGCCGATCCTGCGGCTGAGCCCTCCCCTCTCCCGGCAGCGCTCACCACCGCGGAAGAAATGGTGAGCAGCGAAGCCGGACCACTGAACGCCTCTCCGACCCTGAAAGCTCCTTTTATCGCCAACCCAGAGGTTGAAAGGCTTGTCGTCGAAGCGCGTGAGGCGCGCGTGAGGGACAATATCGGCGCGGCGGTTCTCAAGCTGGAATCCGCTGAAGTTATTGCGCCCGCGGAGCCTAACGTACTTTACCAGTTTGCGGAGGTCTTTAGTGCAGTCGGGCACTACGACAAAGCCGCGGATTATTACCAGAAGGTTTTTAACCTTGGGCCTGTCAGAGCAGGAGCTCTTTATGAACTAGCTTCCCGAAAACTGAGCCTCGGGTTCGAGCAGGCAATGGGCATGGAAGGGAAAATGAGACTCGGCCGCATTCGTCACTACAGTGACAGAGGGGAGAATGGCAGCAAGCGGGTAGTCCTCACCATTCCCATCCTTGCCGCCCCGGGGCAGGGAGTAGACAAGAACAAGCTTTCCATCCAGGTCACATTCTACGACAAGCGCAACGGCAAGGTCTATCAGGCCACTTCAGACAGCAATCTGAGTCACAAGTGGACCACTCCTCCTCTTGACTGGGGCGACACTGGCGAGGAGTTGCTCCAATATACCTATATCATTCCGCCTGGTGACGAGCGAGACCTGCACCTCCTTGGAGAGCGGGCGCATTTCGGGCAGGTTGTTGAGATGCGGTATGGAGGGGAGCTTATCGACCATCAGGCATGGCCCAGAACCCTTGCTGAGCAGCGCAACGTCCAAGAGGCTAGCCCTCTCTTCATCCCCTCCGAATTCCTTCCCAGGCAAATCAACGAGGCGAACCCCCTTCTCCCTCCCCTCCCTCGCTGAGGTTGGTTTAGTTTTATTGGCTGCTTAGACCTATTGAATGTCGGCGTCTCGGCGGGTGCCCCGCACTGGCTACTTGCGACTTTTGCCAGTCCGGCCTACTAATCAGCGCAAGATGTCCGAGCCGGAGCAACAGTGGTACTTCATCAGCGTAGTAAACGGTGAGCGGTATGGCCCCTACAGCGCAGAACAGCTGGAGGGTTTCGTCACAAGCGGCTCGATTACCCGGGAGACCATGATCTGGACAGCAGCGCTTCAGGATCAGTGGATCCCTGCCACAAACGTCGAAGGGTTGTTTGCCCCAGTAGAGAGTGCTCCTTCCGCCCAGCCGGCCCCAGCCGCTCAGGCTACCCGCCCTCAACTTCTCACCGGCGCTCCGACGACCTCTTCCCGGCCACTGGCCCAAGCAGCTCCCCTTCAGGCGGCTCCATTACAAGCACAGCCGCTGCAGGCCTCGCCTCTGCAAGCACAGCCCGTCCAGCCCCTGCAGCCCCTGCAGCCCCTGCAGCCCGCACAACTCGTTCAACCTGTTCAGCCTGCCGTGGCCACTGCTCCCGTTCAGGCTTCCGCACAGCAATCGCCTCAGGCTCAGCCAGCGCCTGCGCGGCAGGTAGCGCCCGGCATGATTCCTTCCACCATGCCGGGAATCGCCCAACGCGCCGTTCCAGCTGGAGGGTTGGGACAAGCCCTCGCTCCTGGCCAAGCTTCCACGGGTTCAGTCGCCTCCGGGGAGCCGTTCCCAAGCCCCAGCCCCACGAAGGCTAGCTTTGGGCTGTGGCTTGGCCTGATTGCAGGCGCCCCGGTAGTCGCAATCCTTGCCTTCCTTTTAGATGTGGCTCCATTGAGCTTTGCCGCCTGGCCACTGCTGTTATGGGCGCAAGTCCTTGGCCTTATCTACCTGCATCGCGCATGGAGTTTGATACAGCCCGGCAATGTCCAAATTTCTCCGGGAAAAGCCATCGGCTTCTTATTCATCCCTGGCTTCAATATTTACTGGCTGTTCGTTGCGATTGGGGGCCTTCCAAAAGAATGGAACCGAGTTATGGCTTCCCACCCCAACCTCAGCCAGGCACCTCGACTAAGCAGCGGTATTGCCATTGCCGCATGTCTGGTGCCAGTCATCGGGATTCCTCTAATGGCCAGCATCTGCAAGGGCATCAACTGGCTCGGAAGGATGCAGCTTGGCCATGGCGGCAGCGGACCTGGCAGTCTCACCCCAGGAGGCGCCTCCGCTCAGGCGGGTGGACTCCGGCTTTACTAGAAGAGCCGGGTTCAAACTCGGCCCAGTGTCGTAGCAACTGCCTCGCCTCTATTCTTCGGCGGGCCCCTGCAGGAAAGGCTCTAGCAGGTTGTGCATATGTCCCATCGCTGGAACACGCAGATAATTAGCGGTGAGGCGCGGAGCTTCCTCGGAACCCAGTTCGTGTAGAGCCTGCAACATAGCATAAATATGATGGGCGTCCTCTGCATTCACAGCATCTGAATCTGGAAGCGCTTTTTCGAGGAGCTTAATGGAGTCCCGGTAGCCAAATTGCGCCATCGCTCCTGCCACCTCCGCGCGCACTGCTAAGGTATCTGTTAGGAAGGGAAGGAGGTGGGGGGCCACCGTGGCATCCCCGATTCTTCCAAGGGCCTCAATCGCGATTGCCGCATCCACAGAGCCAGGATTTTGAAGAAGCCGGACAATATCAAGGACCGCGGGCTTGGCTAGTGGCCCGAGATCCTTGAGAATAAGAACTGCCTCGTCAAACTTGTCTCCTTCTGTTGCATTTCGCAAAAGAATCACCAGCTCTCCGACGGCATGCTCCCCTAGGCTGGAAAGGAGTGTCCGCACTCGTTTGCGATAGGTTCCATATTCACTTTCGGGAGAGGTCCGACGCAGCAGGTATGAGCATAGAACGATGGCCTGTTCCTCGGGGCTCTCTATTGCCAGAACTTCTTCCCATTTCTTGCGATCACCCAGGCCTTGCCGGACTCGCGCAAGCAACTGCGCTTCTGTTTGACAAAACCTTGAGGCTACCAGGCTGTAGGCAGTGCGACCGGGATCGTCTTGGTCCTTGATTTGCTGATAGACGTAGCATTGGCCCTCCTCAATCCACACCAGTCCCGAGCTACCCGTTTCCCCCTGCGCCATCGCCTGCCACCGGCCCCCTTTTTCAACCAGAAAGCACATGAGGCGTTGCGATTTGAGACGCCAGGTGACAGGGCCTTGCGCTTTCTGGGCTAATCCCGGAACAACGACCACCTTCTGGTTTTTCTCCAGGCCCATAATCTCGATGACGTGGCTCGCTTTTTCCCCATCAGGCGGCTCCATCAGCCATTCTTCGACTCTGACCTTGCTCGCTCCAACCCGCTCCCCGATCACTATTGAATGTGCCTCGGCACACATTTCTTGGGCAGACCAGATTTGGGAGCGCTCTGCTGCAAGCGGCAGGGCCATCAATGCTAATGCGACGAGGTTACGAAACATCGAGGGTCTTTGGTCCTGTGACGCGGGCTGCCCCGGGAGTTGCTGGCCCCTCCTGCCAGCTTTCAGGGCAGATGTGATCCTGAGGGTTAGACCAGCATTAGCGCGGGCTTTTCAATCAGCTTTTTCACCTGCGAGAGAAATTCGGCACCGACTGCTCCATCGACCACTCGGTGATCACAAGAGAGTCCGAGGTTGATCCGCAGGCCGGGAACGATTTCTCCGTCTGCAACGACCGCCTTCTCTACAATGCTTCCCACCGATATAATCGCAGCCTGTGGCGGGTTGATAATCGCATCAAACGACTCCACCCCATAGGAGCCGAGGTTTGAAACCGTGATGGTTCCTCCGTCAAATTCGTTCGGGAGAAGCTTTCCATCACGGGCCCGGATGGCGAGGTCTTTGACCTCTTTGGATATTTGAAGTAACGACTTGGCCGCAGCATTCTTCACTACCGGAGTGACCAGACCATCTTCGACTGCAACTGCAACGGACACGCCTATCTCTCCAAACTGATGAATGTGATCTCCTCGAAAAGTCGCGTTGACGCTGGGAACAGCCTGCAGGGCCCCGATAACCGCCTTTAGGACGAGGTCATTCACGGTATACTTGTTCCCATGGGTGGCCTCTGCCTGGAGGTTGATCTGACGCCTGATTTCCATCAGGGGCGCGGCATCTGCTTCCGCATGAAGGTAGAAATGAGGAATCGTCGTCTTGGAGGTCAGCAGGCGCTCCGCTATGATGCGGCGAAGGCTGGACAATTCGACTCGATGGTCCCCCACCCCAAGTGAAGGCGCTGGAGCCGGAGCTGCTGCTGCAGGAGGAGCTGGAGCTGCTGCAGGGGGGGCTGGGGCTGCTGGCTCGCTTTCGGAAACCATCGCCACGGGTTTACCGGCCGCGGCTGCTTCTACATCTTTCTTAATGATTCGGCCTCCTGGGCCACTCCCGCTCAGAACAGAGAGGTCAACCCCATGGGCCACGGCCAGCTTCCGCGCCAAAGGAGAAGCTTTGATACGGTCAGAAGTTGTAGGCGCTTGAGGAGCATCCTCGGTTACAGGTGGGGCAGCGGAAGGCGCAGGTGCAGGGTCTACTGCTACGGGCTCTGGTTCGGCAGGAGAAGGCGCAGGCTCATCAACCGTGGGCGCAGCAGGCTGCACGGGAACCGGCTCGGGTTCTTCCACTGGTGCAGCTGGAGCAGGATCTCCCTCCCCTTCGTCCCTGAGGACTGCAAGGGTCGCCCCAATTTCGGCTTTAGCTCCTTCTTCAATCAAGATTTCTGACAGAATCCCCTCATCAAAGGCCTCCATAGCCATGGTGGCCTTATCCGTCTCAATTTCGGCGATTTCATCACCGATTTCCACCTGATCGCCGACACTCTTGAGCCAGCGAACCACGGTCCCCTCGGTCATGGTGTCCGAAAGCTTGGGCATTTCAATGTGCGTTGCCATGGGTCGATGCGTGGGGAAAGTTGGACTTAAAGCTTAGCTCCGGTCAAGAGCGGGGGTGATAGTTTTAAGATAAGGTGATCAACCTTCGTGCTAGTGTAACCCGGGATTTGGGCGCGGCTTAAAATAAACGGGCTCCCCGGTGAAGGAGAGCCCGCAGGAAAATAGTTCCTTTCCGGGGCTTAGTTCTCCTCCGGAGCGAGCTCTTTCATTGTTGGGATCAAGCCGATATGCGGCTCTCCACTCGAGCCCTGGCCGGTGGCCCTTCTCAGGACTTGACTGCTCACAGTCCCTCCGCAGTCCGGATCTGTGCAATACCATGACCCGCAGGGAGCGCAGCTGGCAGCTTTCCGCACAGTTTTCACAACAGGGCGGCGCACCTTGACTGTTTCGCCAGTCCCACCCTTGGGCCCCGGCTCTGCTATCACCTCTTCCTCAATCCATTCCACTTCCTCAATTTCGACATACTTCTTCGAAGAGCACCCATTGCAGCTCAAGCCACAGGATGAGAAACTCAGTGCTAAAAACAGGATCGCCGGGATGAACGCCAAGGTTTTCATAGGAAGCCCGGATGCTAGGGCTCTTCGCCGATAGTGCAAACAGAATCTCCCCGACCTCGCGCCCCGGGGTGTTTGGGTTTGTTCTCGTGGGCTTTGAAGTAACTTCGCCCTTGAAATCAAGCTATAGAAAGCACCTGTTCCACCACTCGGCGGGCATTCGGAAGCTGCTCATCCTCGACATGATGCGAATAGATCGCAGGCGCATCGATGCTGCATACCCGCTTCACGGGGGCGTCAAGGTGGTCAAAAGCATGCTCCTGGATCAGGGTGGCAATCTGGGACGAGACCCCATTAAATGGCTTGGACTCATCAACAAGAACCGCCCGGTTTGTTTTCACAACAGACTCAATGATGGCCTCCTGATCGAGAGGTCGGATTGAACGGAGGTCGAGGACCTCAGCAGATATATTGTGGTCCTTCTTGAGCGTTTCCGCCGCCTCCAGACAGTGTAGGACGGAGCGACCGTGCGCAATCAGGCTGATGTCGCTTCCCTCCCGCTTGACCTCGGCCTTACCCAATGGAATTAAAAAGTCTCCCTCTCCGACATCAGGAACTTCACCCATGTTCCCATAAAGCTTGGTGTTCTCCATGATGAAAACTGGATCATTATCGCGGATTGCAGATTTCATCAGGCCTTTCGCGTCAGCAGGGGTGGCTGGCGCACAAACTTTGAGCCCGGGAAAGGCCGCAAACAACCCTTCCGGACAATGCGAATGAGTCGCACCAACATTGGTGCCCCCGTTGGCTGGGCCCCGGACCACAATGGGAACGTTAATTTTGCCACCTGCCATGTAGCGAACACACCCCGCGTTATTAACGAGCTGATCAAAAGCCACCGAGTGAAACGACCAGAACATTAGCTCCATGACTGGGCGCACGCCGAGCATGGACGCCCCCACCCCCATTCCGATGAAGCCCGCTTCCGAAATAGGAGTATCCACCACCCTTTTGCTTCCCCACTTGTCCCAGAGGCCTTCCGTCACCTTGTAGGCCCCATTGTATTCAGCCACTTCCTCTCCTAGGAGGACGACGTTCTCGTCGTGGGCCAGCTCTTCATCAAGAGCTTCGCGAAGCGCGTGTCTGTAGAGTAGTTCTCTCATTATCAGGCCTCCGTTTAGTCGTTGAAGAAATGGCGCCCGGTGTTGCCGGCTTCAGTGTCCTCATCTACCTCCCAGTAAACGTCATGCAGGATATCATCCGCGGTTGGCGGCAGCGAACTCTCGGCAAACTTAATTGCTTTCGCAGTCTCCTTTGTTGCCTCTTTTTCTAGCGCTTTGGCCTCCTCAGCGGTGAGGTGGCCCTCCTCGATAAGGCGTCGTTCCCACAGTCGAATTGGGTCGTGGTAGGTCTTGTAGCGCCCTATTTCTTCTGGGGTGCGGTATTTGTCTGCATTCGCATCTGCTACGGAGTGTCCATAGTAGCGATACGTTTGGATCTCAAGAAGGCTTGGGCGGTGTTCCTTGCGAGCTCTTTCCATCGCAATGTGTGTCTTTGCTCTGACCTCATAAAGGTCTTCCCCGTTCACCAGGTCCCAGGCCATGTTGTATGCCTCTGCCCGCTGCGCGAGACAATCCCGGTAAGCGCTGGATCGGGTCTGAGAAGTTCCCATCGAGTAGCCATTGTTCTCAATGATGTAGACAACGGGTATTTCAAAGAGCGACGCGATGTTGAGGGACTCGTGAAAGACGCCCTGATTAATGGCTCCATCCCCGAGAAAACAAAGCGCACACCCAGGCAACCCTTGATACTTCAGGGCGTAGCCGAGGCCTAGACCAAGAGGGGTCTGTCCTGCGACTATTCCATGGCCTCCCCAGAAATTCTTGTCAGGAGCGAAGAAGTGCATGGAGCCTCCCTTGCCCTTGGAGCACCCGGTTACCTTGCCGAAGAGCTCTGCCATACATTCGTCCATGCTCATTCCTACCGCAAGGGCGTGGCCGTGATCGCGGTAAGCCGTGATCACGTGGTCGTGTTCTCCCATGAGTGAGACCGCTCCTACTGCGACGGATTCCTGGCCGATGTAAAGGTGGAGAAAGCCACCCATTTTATCTTTCTGGTATTGTCCGAGTGCGAGGTGCTCAAACCGCCGGATCCGAACCATGGTTCGATAAAAGTCAATTTTGTCCTGGGGGCTGAGGCCTCGGTTTACCGGCGAGCTGGAAAAATCCATCGCAGCAAATGGTGGCTCTGCAGAGGGGTCTTGCATGGTGGTTGCTACTGGGCGTGCATACCCCTCAGGCGCATTGCGGGCAAGAGCTAAGGTATCGCGCCATCGACTCAACAAGCTCGGTGGGCCGTGGTTGGCTCAAGAAGCTTTTGTTCTGACCGCACAAAACGCCGCTGGCCCGCGAGAAAAATCGTGGTAAACAGGGCGCTTGCGGTAATTTGGCCCTTTAAAAACATCCACGAGGGCGGATACCCCGGAATGCCGATGGTTTGACACTGAACCCATCCCGCCCAAGTTTTCGCATATTGTTCCGATAGAAACCAGCTCCCTGTGTTGGTGACCGCGTAGAAGGCCAAGGCTGCTCCAAGAGACCCTCCAATAAGGTGGGGCCATGGCTTTTTTCTCAACATGGCCCCAATTCCAAACGTCACGGCCAGACCAGCGATGACGACAAAAAAGTGGAGGCCCACTTCGTAGCCCTGGGTCCTATTGATCGCAAAGTAGGACAGGGTCCATGCCACTGCTGGCAGCCAGATCCATCGAGGTGCCATGCAGGCTGCAATGCAAAAGAAGAGAGGAGGCAGGGGGCTGAAACCTGGAAGGAGGCCTCTAAGCCCCGGAGCAGCCCAACTAAAAGAAAACAGCAAAACGATTAGGGCGATGGCGGGCAGAAGGCGCTTCACTCTTTTTTGTTATACCGGCTTGGGGTTTTCTGCACGTAAATTTGGGTTATGGTTTTGGCGTTCTGGGAATTGTTATTCAGATGGATGAAGAGAAGTATTCTTTTTTAATTCTATAATTCTTCTTCTTAAAGGGGCGAATAACTCCCCCTGAACACTGTTCCCCACTTCCATTGCAGTAGTTCCACAGGAATAATAAGACGCGAATAAAGTAGGGCAGACGTCGGCCTTTAGTCAGAGATTGTTACTGTTCGCGGTCATCCTCAATCCGTTCCCATTGTTCGCTCATGATCTTACCATGTTTTGCACGGCTCTTGCTCGAAGGCGGCGATGGAGCTAATCGTTGGCTGTGAACGATGGTGAATATATGCGCCGGGCGCTATCATTGGCCAGGCGGGGACTGGGACGAACCAGCCCAAATCCCCCGGTTGGGGCTGTCCTCGTGAAAGATGGGGCCGAGGTGGGAAGGGGTTGGCACAAAGGCTCCGGCCAGCCCCACGCGGAGGTGGAAGCAATAAGAGACGGGGTCAGGCGTCACGGAGAAGAGGTGACCCAGGGGGCCACCATCTACGTGACTCTTGAGCCTTGTTCTACTCACGGTCGGACAGGGTCGTGCACCGCGGCACTGATACGGGCCGGGGTCAGCAGGGTAGTGGTAGGGGCTGGAGATCCAAACCCAAGCCACGAAGGGAGGGCCGGCCCCCTCTTGCTTGAGGCCGGGATTGATTACACCGAGGGCATAGAGGAGCCCGGCTGCGAAGCCATTATCAGGGCCTTTACCAAGGTTCAACGAAGTGGGCTCCCTTGGGTGATTATCAAAAGCGCCTTTGGCTTGGACGGCAAGGTGACTAGGCCACAATCGGAAGGGCAGTGGTTAAGTGGTGAGGGTTCACGCGCGGAGGTTCACGGGCTCCGAGGGGAAGTCGACGCGATACTTACTACCGGTAAAACGGTTCGATGCGACAATCCCAGGCTCACCATTAGGGGCGCCGCGCAAGGAGCAGAAAAGAGGCAACCGCTGAGAGTTGTCTTGACGTCAAGAGATCTCGGGGTGCCGAAGGGCTCCCAAATTCTTACCGACGATGTTAGAGATAAAACCCTTATATATAAGTCGAAAAGAATCGAGTCTGTCCTACGGGACCTGGTTTCAGACCACGGCGTTCTCAGTATTATGGTTGAGGCTGGAGGGACCATGGTGGGACAGCTTCTTGATGAGGGGTGGGCTGATGAGGTGGTTTTCTATCTTGCTCCGCTGATTACCGGAGGAGGTGTTCCCGCTGTGGGGGGAGAGGGAGCGGTCGATCTTAGGGGGCGAATCAAAATGGAAAGCAGTTCATTTAGGCGCATTGGTGATGACGTCCGGGTGCGGGCGATGATTGACAGAGGCGAAGGCCCCGCGGGTTCCTAATCATCTCTTTGGGGTAAGCGCTCGCCATTAATACTAGGTCTATAGTATTAAAAACCGGCGGCCTCCAAAATCGCGATACCCAAAAGTTCTGGGAAAAGATTCCTGGCTGCCTGCGAGCTGTAGCTTACCGGGGGCACTTAGTCGTTCGGGGGGCCTCAACCCTTCCGGTCTGTCTCCCGGTCTGTTTTTTCCAGCCAGATTGAGAGAATCGCGATGTCGGCCGGAGTAATTCCGCTGATTCTCGCCGCCTGTCCAAGGGTGTGAGGCCGGATTTCGCTAAGGCGCTGGCGCGCTTCCCGCTTCAGGCCCTCGAGTGAGCGGTAGTCCAAGGAATGCGGAAGGGGTCGTGTTTCTTGGCGTCGCATGCGATCCACCTGCTGGCGCTGCCGAAGAATGTGGCCCTCATACTTAAAGTCGGTTTCAATCAGGGGCCAGAGTTCCACGGGGAAGTTCTGTAGAATTTCGGGCGGGAGGTCATTCCAGGTGTTCTCCTCGCGGCGGAACCAGTGGTCCAGCTTAAGGCCCTCGTGAGGGGTTTTCCTTACGAATGCTGAGGCATTTTGGAGGAGCTCGAGCTTGGAGGAGGTTCTTTGCTCTCGAAGCGAGCAGTTGAGACCAACTGAGGCCGCTATGGGCCCAAGTCGCTGGTCGGCGTTGTCTTGGCGCAGCAAAAGGCGATATTCCGCCCTGCTGGTAAACATCCGGTAGGGCTCTGTACAGCCCTTTGTGACAAGATCATCAACCATCACCCCAAGGTAGGCCTGGTCTCTCGATAAGATAAGAGGGCTTGAGCCTCGGGCCTTGAGGGCGGCATTAGCTCCAGCCAGAAGGCCCTGGCCGGCTGCTTCTTCATAACCCGAAGTGCCATTGATCTGCCCGGCAAAGTACAGGCCCTCAACGAGCTTTGTTTCTAGAGTGGGGGATAATTGGGTGGGTGGGCAATAATCGTATTCGACTGCGTATCCGGGGCGGATAATGTCTGCGCGCTCCAGTCCGGCTATGGTGCGGATAAAGGATAGCTGGACTTCGTAGGGCAGGGAGGTTGAGACGCCGTTGACGTAGTATTCGCGCGTATGCCTCCCCTCCGGCTCTAGGAAGATCTGATGACGAGTTTTTTCCTCAAATCGGACGACTTTATCTTCGATGGAGGGACAGTAGCGAGGCCCCGTTCCTTCAATTTGGCCCGAATACATCGGGCTTTGGTCCAAGTTTGCCCGTATTTCATCGTGTGTTCCCGGATTGGTCCAGGTGATCCAACAGGGCAATTGTTCCACGTGGAATGCTTTATCATCCCAAGTATTTAAGGTGAAAATGTCATCAGGGCCCCCTTTGATTGTGTCTGCAAGGTAACTAAACAGAGGGGGTGGCTCGTCGCCATTCTGTCTCTCGCATTTAGTGAAATCAATAGATCGGGCGTTAATCCGGCAAGGAGTGCCCGTCTTAAAACGTTCGACGGCGAAGCCTAGCTCCAGGAGTGAGTCGCTGATTGTGGAGATGGTGTCCCCCATGCGCCCACCCTTCTCGTTACGCTTGCCTACATGCATGAGGCCCCGCATGAAGGTTCCGGCGCTTAAGACCACGGTGCGGGCCCGAAGTTCGAAGTGCAAGCTGGTCTGCACCCCCTTAATTGCGGAGCCTTCAATAAGAAGGCGAGCGGCGTTTCCTTGATGGATGTCAAGCCTCTCGGCGGATTCCAAAGCGTGCTTGATTCGGAACTGATAGGCCTTCTTGTCGCATTGTGCCCGGGGAGCGCGAACGCTTGGGCCCTTGGAACTGTTGAGGAGGCGCCACTGAATTGCGGTAGCGTCGGTGTTCAGGGCCATCGCGCCTCCCAGAGCGTCTATTTCTCGAACCATATGGCCTTTCCCCAGTCCGCCAATGGCAGGGTTACAGCTCATCTGTCCCATTGTATCGAGGTTCTGCGTAAGGATGGCTACCTGGCAGCCCAGCCGGGCTGCTGCAAGAGCGGCTTCCACTCCAGCGTGGCCCGCGCCGATCACGAGAACGTCGTATTCTTTTGGGTAGACGAACATGGTTTGGTTCGAGGTGGCAGGAAGGTTAATCGATAGGGCTGGGAGTTCAAGGGGTTGTGGAGGGGTGATTACCTTAGCGCAGCCTAACCACTTTGCTTCAAGGGATCCGTTCCACGTGGAACAGTCAGCGGGTGGTCTCTCTGTTATGGTGATTGTGGTGCCCAAAGGAACACCTGAAGGCGTGGACCAAAAACCATATAAACCACTGACAACCAATAATTTAGAATCTTGTCGAGGGCCGTAAAGGAGTGAACACCTAAAGCCCTCTGGGAGCACCGTGGACTCTTTCGCTACCGAAATGGGGGGTCACCCAGTCGGCTTCAAATAGGCCTTGGCTACGCGCAGAAAGCGTTCGCGGGCGGTCGCGTGATCCACGATGGGCAAGGGGTAGTCCGCGCCAAGGGTGATCTTGGCCTTAGCGAGGACCTCCGGAGCAGCATCCCACGGGCGATAAATATATCGGTTCGGCAGGAGCTTAAGCTCGGGTATCCAACGCCTGACATAGTTGCCGTCTGGGTCAAACTTTTCTCCCTGCGAAAATGGGTTGAAGACCCGGAAGTAGGGCTGGGCATCACAGCCGCTTCCCGCGGACCATTGCCATCCAGCATTGTTTTGAGCCCAGTCTCCGTCGGTAAGGTACTTTAAAAAATGGGACTCTCCACGGCGGTAATCGATAAGGAGGTGTTTGCAGAGAAAACTCGCGGTAATCATTCGGGCACGGTTATGGACGAAGCCTGTCTCCCGCAGCTCCCGAGCTGCGGCATCGATGACCGGGTACCCGGTTCGGCCGTCAGTCCAAGCTTTCCAATCTGCCGGGTCATTGCGCCAAGGGAAACCGACCCAGGCAGGGCGGAAGGGCTGCTTCAGAACCTCGGGGCGGTCCCAAAGTGTGGAATGGGCGAAGTCTCTCCAGATTAGCTCGGTTTGGAAGGTTTCGATGGACTCGGCGCAGAGGTCGGATTTCACTTCCTGGACTTTCTCCCATATGGTTCGGACGGAAAGAGTGCCAAACTTTATGTCGGCGGATAAACGGCTGGTTGCGGATTCTCCCAATTGGTCCCGGCCCTTGGCGTAGCCGGTGGCATGCTTTTCAAGGAAGAGCTTTAACCGATTTTGTCCTGCAGTTTCACCGCCTTTCTGCAAAGATGGATTCCGCTGAATGCCGAGCGTCTCGAGCGCTGGGATTTTCTCGTGATCGGACAGCGCGATCTTGGGAACTGGTTCTATAGAATCCGGCGGAGGAATCGCCACAGAGATCTGCGCCTGCCTTCGCAGGGCCCGTGAAAATGGTGTGAAAACGGAATAAGGGGAGCCCTTACCCGTCCGGAGTGATCCGGGTGGATGTAGGGTCTCGCCCTCATAAAGCTTCAAAGGCACGGAGAGCTCGTCCGCAATTCTTGCGTCACGAACTCGTCCGAAAGGCTCGGTCCAACGATGAGCGACGACTTGTGTTACACCCCACCGTTGAGCCAGTTCAGGAACCATCACGACACTTGATCCAGATACGCAAATGAGCTGACTTCCCAGTGACGCCAGATTGTCGGAAAGCTCCGAGATGCTCTCGAGAAGAAACTGCATCCGGTGGGGTAACTTCCGCGCGCGGAGAGGGTGAAAGAAGTAGGGATCAACAACAAAAAGAGGAATAACCTCTCCAACTTTAAGGGCCTCGATGAGGGGTTCATGGTCGGAGACCCTGAGGTCCTTCCCCCTGAACCATACCAGCGTTCTATGATCCTGCTTCATGATCTTTGCCTTGAGGCACATGTCCGAATCGAAGGCGAATTGCAGCAGCGCGGTAATGAAACGTCTCCCGAAGCTGCCCGGCGATGAACATGCGATTGGCGAGGCGGCCAAGGAGCCCGAGGGGGGGCGAATAATAAACCCGGTCTTCCACGATGGTTTGTTCCCCCTTCGCCTTGAAGTGGTGTTCATGCCACCACAAGCGGTAGGGGCCGCGCTCCTGTGAATCCACGAAGACCTTCTCATGATCCCAACGCTCAATGCGGGAGCGCCATCTGAGGGGGACGTCAGCAATCCGGAGACGATATTCAATTCTGGCCCCTTGCCCCATGGGGCCTTCGATGTGGTGGATGGTAAAGCCGACCTTGGGAGGCGTCAGGATTGCTAGGTTTGCCGGCTTGGAAAAAAAGGAAAAGACCTCTCCCAAGGGCGCGCCAACCACTGCGCGTGCCTGCAAAAAGTATCTTGGAGGCCGGGCGCCAAGATAAGCCGGATCTCCTAATGGAGAGGGCGAGTCTGAGTCTACGGGCGTGATATCTACGTCTTGGGGGCTGATCAGGTCTTCTAGGGCGCTCTCGATCGACTCAAAACGAAAGGGCGCCTCGGAGGCCTGTGCTTTCCTCGGGTAGCACCGCTGTCCCGAAAGAAGGGCTGAGGCGGCCTCTCCCATGATAGCCCGAAGGGCAAGCCGGGGCGCGGGAAGCATACTGGGACGCCGAAGAACCTTTCCCAGAGTGCGCGCGAGGACTCTTTGGGTTACCGGATCGGGCCCCACGACATTCATTGGGCCCGCAAGCTCATGGTCACTCAATGCGAAGAGAATGAGAGAGATGCAGTCCTCCAAGTGTATCCACGGAACAAACTGGCGACCGCTTCCCAGAGGGCCCCCGAGACCCACCTTGAAAGCGCGAAGCATGGCGTCGAGGGCGCCTCCTCCCTGACCAAGGACGATTCCGGTTCGCAGGCATACTACCCGGGTGTTGGCAGAGGAAGCGTCGAGGGCAGCTTGTTCCCATTCGCGGCACAGCAGAGCGAGAAAGTCCCCGCCGGGTTCGGAGTCTTCATTGAGCTCCTCGTTACCCCGGTCGCCATAAAAACCGACTGCGCTGCCGGAAACAAATACCTCAGGCGGGCATTTCGCCCTTCCGACTGCGTTTGCCAGCCTGGAGGTCAATGAGACCCTGCTGTCGATGATGGCCTTGCGCCTGGTCTTGCTCCACCGTTTCCCAAAAATAGACTCGCCGGCGAGATTTACTACTCCCTGACAGGAACTCAAGGCCTCGGGCAGGGCCTGGTCGCCGTCTTCAATAAGAAGGAGCTCGACGTCATGCCCGAGCAGAGCCCGGGCCCGCGCTTCCGACCGGACCCACGCGACTACCGAGTGACCCTTCTGTCGCAGCGCAAGCACGAGCGCGCGCCCAATGAAGCCCGTGGCGCCTGTGACAAACACCTTCATAGAAGTTTTCAAGGTTACTATGCCCCGTTTCCATTCGGCTTCAAACGCGAATGCTCAGAGAAGGCCCGTCACTGAGCCGGGTCGTTTCAGGATCCTGCTAGCAGTTCAGTGCGAGTGAAGAGCGAAACGACCACCACCCCCCGCTCTTCGAGGGCCTGTCTGCCTCCTTCTTCTCGATCGACGAGGACGAACGCAAAGAGGATTTTACCTCCTTCTGCCTCGATGGCGTCGATTGCGCGAAGTGTCGAGCCCCCGGTGGTGATGACATCGTCCACCACCACCACAGGATCTCCTGACGAGAAATTCCCTTCGATGCGGCGCCCAGCGCCATACTCCTTAGCCTCCTTTCTCACCGTGAAGACCTGCAGGAAACTATTAGGCTGCTGTCTTGCGGACTCCATGCCAATTGCGAGGGAAATCGGATCCGCTCCCAGGGTCATCCCGCCGATAGCCGCCGCAGAGAGGCTCGCTCCAGTTAATTTCTTTTGCACGCACGCCCAGCCGGCTTCGCCAATCAGGCGGGCACCGCGGGCGTCAAAACTGGTCACCCTGCAGTCTACGTAGAGATCACTTTGTTTTCCCGAAGCGAGAGTGAATTCGCCCGTCCGGACAGACTTTTCCAGGAGAAGCTGCCTTAATTGCTCGCGGATGTTTTCGGCCATGATGTTGAGATTCCTCTTGGAAAGCAGAAACATGCTATGGAAGCGAGGGCGAAGTCTACGATTGGATAAGAGATCAGTTGCCTTATCGCTTCGATGGAACCGAGATCGATCATCAGGTCGATACTCAAACCAGCGGGTTTCCGCTCTCCGCGGCCCATCTCAAAACCACTCCCCTTGACATCAAGACACTTGAATCAGCCATAATAGGCACCAAACCGACCACCAAGAACGAATAGGAAGGGGAGATTAAAAGCAAGCATTCCCGAATATTCCAACCAGCAAGACTATAAACCGACCCGTTGGTTTGGATTGTTGACGACGAAAGGGGTCGAAGCAACGAGATGCGAGGGGACCCTTGTATTACTCGGCCTTTCGGGGGGTCGATCGACATCGATAAAATCCCAGCTGAGGACAACAACCGAGGTTAGCTGGTAGAATAATGGAGATAAAGTTAGGGGCGGTCTCCTTGCTGATCGGGGTAGTCGGGCCAGTCCTGGCCCAGCCGGCCTACCGATAAACCAGCACGGGGGGCATCCACCGCGATTAGACCATGGGGGGGCGAGGCTCTATGCCTTGGAACCGCTTCCTCTGACTACTGGATTTTCCCAAGGGGGAGGATTGCTCTAGCGCGCCCTGGTGGTCCGGGCTGGGGAATCAAAGGCGAACATAGGAACCGGCTGGTCTTCTAGCCTTTGATTCTTGCACCGGGAACTGTTTTGCCGGAGTCAGCCAGAGAGCGAAGAATTTTAATCTGCGGGCTCCCGATATAGCAGTCCTGAAGGGCTAGACACGTTCTTCGTCTGGGTGATCGGACCGCCACCGTTAATGGCGAACACGGGAATATTCAGGGGCAAATTGAAACGGGACCGGGGATTAACGGCCCGCTGGCAGGCCCAGAAATGCTATAGCAATGCGCGGCCCATCTAGGCTGGGGGATTAGGTTCCAGGCTCCGAGGTCGCACCTCTGTCCCGCGCAATAGATTCAATCAAAGTATGCCTAGATACATAACCGTTGAGCGATGAAAATAGGGGCAACTAGAGCGCCCCGACAATGGAAAACGTCCTTTTAGTTGCAAGGGAGCAGAAGCGGCCCACCAGATTGCTTGAGATCAAGATTTAAGGCCCTTCCAGACAAAGCCCTCCAGCCGCAAATTATTGGGCTCCCTTCCGGCATTCTGCCAGGACACAGAGGGCGTAGCCCGTTCCGTAAGCGTAATGGTATTTGTAGAGTGGGTAGTCCCACCAGCATCCGTTCTTTTCCTGTTTGGAAAGCATGATCTTCCCATAGTTCTGATAATAAACCAACCTGTCGGTTTCTGGCAGAAGTGCTACACAGTCCATCGCATAGTAGTGACCGTAGAAGTAAAAGTAGCCCGAATTGGCGAAATGGGTTGAGTGAGGCCTAGGCCTTTTCCGGGCAATATCCACCCACCCGTTGCGAAGGATCAGCCGGTCGAGCCACACTTTGACAATCTCATCTGTCGGCGCGGGATCGCCCCAAACTCTCCTGGCTACGTTGCACGCAGTCGAGCGGCACAATGAACCACCAGGACGGTTGATGCTATAGCGAGGTCGGTAGCGATGGCTATTTGAATACACGTAGGCGAAATCCGGGGTTTGTTGGCGTTTTAGAAATTCAATTCCCCGGGTTACCTCCTTGGGCGGAAGCTCAAGGCCCATGACTTCTTTCCCCTTCCATAAGGCCATCATGACAGTAGCTGTCGTAAAACTGGTTGGGAGGCCCGTGGGTTTCTGGCTCGCTTCATCGAAGTCATAGTAACCCCATCCCCCGTTTACATCCTCATAGCGCTTTAGTCTTTGGACTTGTGTCTGAGCCAAATTTTTTAGCGCTGATTGCTTTGCGTCGTCCCCATCTCGGTAATTGTAGAGCTCCGCAAGAGCCTTAATGCCGTATGAGTGGCCCCAAACGTTATACATGGTGTCAACGGTGCCCCTGCGGAGCCTCGGGAGCTCCTTGAGGAACCAAGCCTCGGCCTTTTCAATTGCGGCCACAGTTTCAGGCCGTCGATCGCCAGACCGGAGGATCCCTTCGAGGGCGAGACCGGTCGATCCAGCTCGGAAAGCGTGGTGGGCACCGGGAATAGGAGCAGTGATGTTAAGCCCCTTCGTCATTGTGGCGGAGCCCCATGAGCCGTTCTTGTTTTGGCTTGATATCAAGAAATCTACCCCGCGCTTAATCGATTGGGCGATCTGGGTTTTAGTAACGGGCTCGATTTCAGGCAGCGGGGGCAGATCCGAGAGCCAGGGCTTCTCGTTTGAAGCCTCAGATTCAGCCGTGACGCACTGAATCAGGGAGAACGACGCCCCTGCGGCGATTGCTATGACAGCACAGATTCGCATGGTGTTTAGAGGATTAGGGGTTGGACGGCTTATTTGGAGGCGGGCTCGTCGGGTGTAATCACGATCTGTCCTTCTTCCAAGCCGGAGAGAACAACAATCATCCCATTCGATTCGGCTCCCACGGTGACCGGAGTGGCGGACTCTTGCCCTTCCGCGCTCTTAACCCTTACGGTGTAGGTTCCGTCTGCCTCCTCTTTCAGGGCCTGGACAGGCACCGCAAGGCTTTCCCCTTGATCGCCGGTGGTGATCTTTCCTTTTCCTTTCATCCCAGGGACCAAGTTGAGCCCTTTTGGAGAGCCATCTGCCGAAAGAGTCAGCCGAATGTGATATTTTCCATCAACTGCTGGGTGGCTGGCTACCTCCGCTAGCTCGACTGAGAGGCGTGATCTAGGAGATGAAACTGAGGCGACGTAGCCTTTCTGCCCCTTTTTCAGCTTTGCTGCCGCAGTCTCGTCCACAAAGGCATCGAGGTGCAGCTTCGCCCCAGAGGGAATAAGGGAGGCCAATGCTACCCGCGCTGGGATTTTGCCCCCGACTTTCATGAACTTGGCGGCGGAGACCGGATTCCAGCGACCATTGGAGATCTCGCCATGATAAATGGTGCCATCTGAGGGAGCTTGAATTTCCATCTGGCCCCGATCCGCCTTCAAATCCTGTGAGTTGGCATCAGCGCGCTGATCCGCCACCTGCAGCTTCTTGACATCAAGACGCTTTTGCTGGAGGGCGGCTGGGAGGGCCTCTCGGGCCGTTTTCCAGGCAACTTCAGCATCCTTGAGTGCCTGCTCCTGATCCACTGCGGAGCGAGGGATGGTCACCTCAAGGGCTCGCTTGGTCGAAAGCTTGGCGGATTTCAGGCGGAATTCAGCCGCTTCTACCGAATATCGCTGCCGCTTGAGGATGATTTCCTCGGTCTCCTCGGTGAGGTCGTCTTCCTTATACATTTTGAGAAGCTGCTTGAGCTCCTCGGTAGCGGACTCGAGATAGCGTTCAGTGCTCTGGAGGCTTCGCTTGGCAGACTCCTCCTGCAATGGGCGACTGACTTCCACGAAATATTGATGATCATCTCTAGCCCGCTTGTAGCCAAGCTCGGCAGCTTCAAGCCGCCACGGAGTCGTTTTTTCGAGATTCGCCAGCTCGAGCTCGCCGGTTTTCAAGGCCATTTTCCTCGCCATAGTCGCATCGGTGTCGTCCGCCAACTGCCGATCAATTCCCTCCGTATCGAGAACCACAACAGCGGCGCCTTTTTTTACTGCCCCTCCTTGGGCGACCAGCTCCTTGATGGTGAAGTCGGCCCAGACCTTTGGATCGATCTTCATCACCAAGGCTTCTTGAGGAAGGAAACTGCCCTCAAATCCAACGGTGGACTTGAAAGGCTTTTTCTCGACCTTGAATTCACCGGCATAAGCAGCAGGCAGGGCGAGGAACAGGGTGAGGAGGAGTAGGGACGGTTTCATAGTTTGGTCTATTTATTTTGAGCTCCACGATAGGAGCGGGATTGTTCGTAAGCGCCCTTTCGGGCCAGCCAGATTGTAGATCTTTGTTTCTGCTTTCCTTTCTGAGAGGTCGGGACGATCTCGTGGACTACGTCAAAGCCTGCTCTCCGTATCTTTCGTTCAAAGGCGTGATGTTCGGAACTACAAGATATGGCGAGAAGGCCCCCTTCCTTTAGCGAAGAATGGGCCCGGTGCAAGAAGGAGGAGTGGGGAACACCTCCCCGGCTGGTGACGCCAGCCTGGGGAAGGGCACTGTCAGCATCAATGACCAGGGCCTGCCAGCCCTCCTTATCCTTGCGCAACGCCTCGTTGAGGGTCTCCTTCCGAACGATTAGCCTGGAGTCTTCGAGCTGCCCCTCATGGAGAGAGCTAAGATGCTCGCGGTGCCATCCGGGAAGCTCGGGAATTGGCTCTGCCACCTGAAAAACAGCCCTTTTTTGGGGAAGAGCGTTGCGCAACCCGCTCAGGACATAGCCCAATCCAAGGCCTGCCACGAGGATCCGGGGTTGTCGGGCGCTTCGGAAGGGCTGCGCTGAAAGACGCCCGAGCTCTGCTGCTCCATTGTGGGCAAAACTACTTTCAAGTTGGACCCCTCCCGAATGAAGGGAGTACTCCCCGTCGTGCTCAACGAGGGTAAAGGGGGCGCCATTAGGCGCGCAGGTTTCGGCTAGGGTGACAGCAGGCTTCACTTGGCGACGGTCAGCAGTCTCACCATCACGGCACGGAATTCGATACAAAAGTACGAGGGATTCGCTCGGGAGATTCGGACCATTAAATTTCCTGCAAAGGTGTTAGGTTTAGCTTTTCCGATGATCTGGCTCTCAACTTTTTGCTCTCAAAGCTTGTCAGTATTTTAGAGGCGAGCCTAACCTGCCCGTCCATGCAGCTACCGCATCTCCCACTTCCGGAAGACATCCTGTTCTCCGGCATGGAATGCGCTTTCCAATGTCGGGTAACGGACGCCTTGCCCCGAATAGTATGGCAGCTGTTTCGAAGGACTCGGGCAAACAGAATTATGCGACTGGGCGCGACACGTTTTAAGCAGCAAGAGAACAGCCAATGGGCCCTCTGGTGCGCGCGTCAAGGAAGGCTGAACCTTGCAGGGCTATCCGGGCCCGCAAACCCAAGGCCATAGAAAATCGAATAAGGGCTGCGTTAAAAAGGAGATACGAATAATGGCATTTTTCAACGAAAAGGACTGGCGCGAAATGTTCCGCCTGAGGCGAGCAATCGTTAGAGCGGAACAGTCCCTTAGCGAAATCGATCGAGAGATTCTTCCTGACGGACTCTGTGAAAGTGATATTGCGATCCTCGAGCGCTTAGCCCGCAAGGGCGCGCGTCCGGTCAATGGACTGGCCAGACAGGTTGGTCTCACGAGCGGCTCAATGACTTCCGCCGTGAAGCGACTTCATCGTCGTGGGTTGGTTGAGACCAGGAGAGACCTTGACGACAAGCGAGTCGTCTGGGTCTCTGTCACCGAGGAGGCAGAGGAGATCGTCGAACGTTTTTCGCAGCTCCGCGGAGAGGCCTTGGAAAGGGTGTTCCAAAAGTGGTCAGAGAGGGAGCGCAGTGTTCTCATCAGCCTACTGCGCAGAGTTCGCGCCGATGCGGAGTCCAACGAGCAGGTTACCGCCTGAAGGCTCCGCGCTCCCAGAGCGAGCGCCCCGCGGGTTAATGCTTCATTCTGGAAGGTCCCTGTGGCAGGATGCCGCGGCTTGGCGAGCTTTCATGGCGAGCTATGGCTCGCTACCTGAGAGACCCCAGGAGGGCGCCGAGCTACCAATGGCCCCTTGCGCGCAGGGATTACAGCGTTAGTTTCCAGCTCCATTCAACAATGACCTTTCTTCTTAATATTCTCATCGTGGTGGCGCTCTTCAACGTCATCATTTTTATCCACGAGCTAGGCCATTTCCTTGCTGCAAAGTGGAGGGGGCTTCGCGTGGACCGCTTCCAGATCTGGTTCGGGAAACCCATCTGGAAGAAAGAGATTAATGGGGTGCAATATGGCCTGGGTTGGATTCCCGCCGGGGGCTTTGTGGCGCTTCCTCAAATGGCGCCCATGGAGGCCGTGGAGGGGAAGAACCGGGAGCCTGGAGAGCCGGAGGAAGAGGAGGAGCCTCTCCCCCCGGTAAAGCCTCTCGACAAGATCATCGTGGCCTTCGCGGGCCCACTGTTCAGCTTCCTTCTCGCGATCGTCTCGGCCTTCGTGGTGATGGGGGTAGGCAAACCCAAGGACACCGTGGAGTCGACCGTGATTGGATATGTCGCCGAAGATGGAGGGGCTTACGGCAAGCTTAAGGTCGGGGACGAGATCCTGGAAATCAACGGGAAGCCTGTGCGAGGCTTTCTTGGATCGGCTTCCTTTGATTCGGTTCGCGAGAGCATCATGCTGAGCGAGGGAGACAAGCTGGATTTTCTTGTCCAGCGAGCTGGCGCGGAGCTTTCCGTCACAACGGAATTCAATATTCCCGAGACTCGGTGGTGGGAAAGGAAGGCGATGAGAACGGTCGGAATCTGGGTAGAGAACAAGATCCTGGTTAATTTCATCTCGGAGGGAGGCCCTGCCGATCAGGCTGGCATGCAGCCTGGCGACCAGATCATTGCTGCTAATGGTGAGTCCCTCCGCAGCCGGCAGCGATTTACCGAAATCGTCAATGGATCGGAAGATGAGGCGATTGGCCTAGTCGTTTTGCGAGGTGGAGAGGAGAGGCCCATCACTATCACCCCTAGGACGCCCACTAATGTGGAGGTGGCCAAGCCCATGATTGGCGTAGGGTTTGAAGTAGGAGATGAGTTCACTAAGACCATTTATAACCCCGGCCCTTGGGAGCAAATTGGAGACAGTGTAAGGATGATGCGGGTCACTCTGGCAAAGATCGTCTCTCCGAGATCCGATGTAGGCATTCAGCACCTTTCCGGGCCAGTTGGCATCGGCGGAGTGATGTTCGATATGCTGAGCATTGAAGACGGCTGGCGGCGCCTGCTCTTCTTCATGGTCCTTTTCAACGTCAATCTTGCCATCCTTAACATGTTGCCGCTGCCGATCCTTGATGGCGGGCACATCGTGCTCGCGACTCTGGAGAGCTTGATCGGGCGCCTCATCACTGTAACCGCGGAGTTGCGCCGATTCCTGATGCGCATACTCAACTTCGTTCAGTTCGCGTTCTTCTTTGCCCTCCTTGCCCTTTTCCTCTTCATCACCAGCAAGGATATTGCAGACCGCGTAGGAGGAGGCGGAGGATCGGGCCCAGCTGCCTACGAGTGGCCGAGTGAAACGCCCTGACCAACAGAGGCAACGAGCGCCTGCAATAGCGAGAGTCTCTTGCCTAGACGGTCTGGTCGGTAGAGCGGAGGATGACGTCTCCAATTTCTACATGAGAAGGGGCCTCAAGAATGTGGAGAACAGCTCGTGCGATGTCCTTGGCCGCAAGCATTCTGGTGTTTTTGCGAAGGGCGGCCAGGTCGCCTTCCCGCCCACGAAAATAGTCGTTTACCAAGGGCGTATCCACGAACCCGGGAGAGACCGAGCCCACCTGGTGAGGGAGGCCGGCCGCTTTCAATTCGGACCGCATTGATTCCGTGAGGCCCTTGACGGCGAATTTGGTGGGGGCGTAAAACCCCCCGGTCGGCGGAACCCGGTGCCCGCTGAGAGAGGACACGTTGACGATACGCCCTCCTTCAGGGGCCATCACCTTGAGAGCCTCCTGGCTGCACACCGCAAGCCCCCGCACGTTGACCTCCCACATTTCATCCCAATCGGCCACCTTGCCTTCAAGGAGGCTCGAGAGATAGGCAATCCCTGCGTTGTTGACCAGAATGTCGATGGAGGGGACCGCTTGTTGCAGAATTTCGAAAGCGTGGGCAATGCGGGCAGGCTGCCGGAGGTCGCATGAGATTGGAATCGCGGCCTCTGGGATTTTGCCGATCTGGCGACAAAGCCCGAAGACCCGGGCCCCCTTCTCCAGAAGGCTCTCAGTGATGGCGTGGCCTATCCCGCTCGAGGCACCGGTGACAACCGCGACCTTTCCATTGAGAGAATCCATAAGGAGAGAAGAGCAGATCAGGGATCGGCGAGTCCAGTCGTAAGAACACCATTCGGCAATGGCAGGCTGTTCAAGATGGGGAGGCGTAAAGGAGCTCCGTCGCTTCTTGCTTCCTGCATGGGGAGGCGTAAACATGCCCGCATGCGGACATTAACGGGCCTGCAGCCAAGCGGAACCTTGCACGTTGGCAACTACTTTGGAGCCATGAGACCTGCTGTTCAGTTGCAGGAGGAGGGAGAGGCGTTCTATTTCATCGCGGACTACCACGCCATGACCACCACGCATGATTCTGGCGAGCTGCGTGCCAATGTTGGGGGAGTGGCGCTGGATTTCCTGGCCTGTGGGCTTGATCCTGAGAAAGCGGTCTTCTGGAGGCAAAGTGACATCCCCGAAGTCTGCGAGCTGGCGTGGATCCTCTCCACAGTCTGCCCCATGGGACTGCTGCAACGCTGTCATTCCTATAAGGACAAGGTATCGCAGGGAGTTGCCGCGAGCCACGCTTTGTTTGCGTATCCGGTTTTGATGGCAGCGGATATCCTGCTCTTCGACTCAGACCGGGTTCCGGTTGGGGAGGATCAAAAGCAGCACCTTGAGGTTACCAGGGATCTTGTTACTAAAATCAACGAGAACTATGGGGAGGAAACTCTAGTTCATCCGGAAGCGGTCATTCCTGATGCCGTCGCCAAAGTGCCAGGACTCGATGGGCAGAAGATGAGCAAGAGCTATAACAATACCCTGCCAATTTTCGGGGAAGAAAAAGCGTTGCGAAAAAAGGTGATGCGGATCGTTACCGATTCTGCGGCCGTGGAGGACCCCAAGCCCGTCGAGGGCTCAGTCATACTTGATCTTTTCAAGTTGTTCGCGACTGCGGAGGAATACGATGAGATGATTGCGGATCATAAGGCAGGGGGGATTGGCTATGGTGATTTTAAGAAACGTCTCTGGGAATCCTACTGGAACTTTTTTGCTCCCATGCGGGAGCGGCGGCAGGAGCTCCTCGATAACCCCGGCTACGTTGACAAGGTTCTCAAGGAAGGGGCAGGCCGGGCCCGGGAGCAGGCAAGAGCGGTGCTCGACCGTGTGCGCAGCGCGGTTGGCTTGCATTGAAATCTTTTGCAGGCAGGTCAGGTCCTGCCTGCGGTGAGCGGCAGGGCAGGGTGGTGAGCAGAGAGACTGGTAAAGGAATGGAATTCCATGGATTTAAGCGCTCAAGTGGTCTTGGTCTTTTGAGTTTGACCCGTGGGGGGATTCAGCTGAAAATACTCCGGACTAATTAAAGAAAGAGGACAGGTGGAAAGCGACTTACTGCACACAGAAAAGATTCTTGCTGACCGGAAAGTGTTTTTCCTCGATTTGAAGGAAAACGCCCGAGGAAAAGTAGTGAAGATTACGGAGGATGTATCCGGGAACAGGGACACGATAATGGTTCCGGCCGAAATTCTCGGCGACTTTATCGGGGCTCTACAGGATATCCAAGCTACCTCCGATGGAGAATCCGATGGAGAATCCGATGGAGAATCGGACGAAGAATCGGACGAAGAATCGGATTCCGAGTAATCGGCTGGGCACTTATTGCACCTGCCTCATGCCCTCGTAGAGGGCTACCGCTGCCGCGGTCGCAAGGTTCAGCGATCTGGTTCCGTCTTGCGCCATTGGAATCCGCACAAGGCGATTTGGAAAATCGGAAAGAAGGGATTCAGGCAGTCCACGGGTTTCACATCCGCATACTAGGTAGTCTCCTCGATTGAAGTTAATATCCCAATGGGCAGTCGCTCCCTTGGTTGTGAGGAACCAAACCTGCTCTGGAGCGGCCTCCCCGAGAAGCTCCTCGAGAGAGTTCCAGACCTTCACCTTGACGTCCTTCCAGTAGTCTAGGCCCGCTCTGCGGACTTGTTTGTCGTCTAGCGAAAACCCAAGTGGCTTGACGAGGTGGAGAGTAGATCCCGTAGCAAGGCATAGTCGACCCGCCGCACCGGCATTGTGCGGGATCTCAGGTGCAACGAGGACGAGATTGAACATTTTAGAGGGCAACTGGAGGCTCGCATGCGCTTCAGAGAAAGCAGCAAAAGAAAAGCGACCCCCTAGGGAGTCGCCGTGATGATAGCTAGGACGATTCTGGAATTGTCGTCTAGCTCGCCGCAGGTTCCGCGACATTGACGCGGCGTCCTTCGCGGTCGAAATAGACACTGCCATCAACCAAGGCGAAAATCGTATGGTCGCGTCCCAAGCCCACGTTCTCTCCGGGGTGCCACTTGGTTCCGCGCTGTCGGATAATGATGTTGCCGGCAATGACAGCCTCCCCTCCAAACTTTTTAACTCCGAGCCGCTTGCTGCGTGAGTCGCGTCCGTTTTTGACCGATCCTTGTCCTTTCTTATGAGCCATGAGATCCTGAGTGTGTAATTCTGAAAAATAGTTACCCTGCAATGCCGGTAATTTCAACTTTCGTAAGAGCTCTCCGATATCCCTTGGTTTTGTGATGACCCTTACGGCGCTTGAACTTGAAAGCGACACCCTTAGGTCCGCGGAATTGATCGAGAACCTTTGCGGTGACTGCCGCGCCTTCCACGAGGGGAGTTCCAACCGTGGTGGCTGAACCGTCATTGACGAGGAGGACCTCAGCGAACTGGACTTCGCCATCGACTTCGCCCTCAAGCTTTTCAATATCGAGGGTGTCGCCCTCTTGGACGCGATACTGTTTGCCGCCGGTCTTGAATACTGCGTAGGCCATTGTGTTTAGGGGACGGGATAGAGTTGCCGCGCCACAGGCGAAGCGGGCGGGGAATTCACCACAGGCTTACCGGGGGAGCAAGAAATTTTTGCCAAAGCCGCAGGACGGAGGCAGAGTCCCAAGGTATGGATTTTCCTCGAAAATGCGATAATCCCGTCGAAATGCGTGCTCTGGGTCATGAACTGGCGCAAGAAGTGGAGCCTGGGCAGGTAATTGGGCTGGATGGCGATCTGGGGGCCGGAAAGACGGAATTCGTCAAGGGGCTCGCTGCTGGCATGGGTCATGATGGGCTGGTTACCAGCCCTACCTTTACCCTGCTCCATGAATACGCTGCAGGGAAGCGGGTCCTGTATCATCTCGATTTCTACCGGGTAGAAGGCGAGCAGGAGATTCTTGCACTCGGGTGGGATGACCTTCTGGAGGACCCAGCGGGAGTGGTTGTGGTAGAGTGGGCAAGCAAGTTTGCCGTATTACTCCCCCCCGGGGCGCTGAGACTTCGCTTGGATCTGGCCCCTGAGGGCGGCCGCCGGATTCTGCGGCAGGCTCCGTGAGGATTGGGCTGCCCCGGAATGCTTCAGGGCGAGGCCGTGAATTCGGTAGGATTCAGTCGTGGCCGGCGGCACCTGCTCGTCGACATCGGTGACCGTGCGCACGCCGGCCTGTATCAATCGGACAGGAGCTTGAATGAGTCTTCCCGCAAGGGTGCAGGAGGAGAGGCTGGGAACGGTGAGAAGAAGAGCGAATAGAATGATGTGTTTCATGAGCTAGCGATGAAGGGCACGAAAAAAGCGGGTGGGACCGGATAGGGAGAGGGCTGGCTAGCGCGATCGACTCCGCGTTAGGTTTCCTCTTTGGTGAGCTCGGCGGCCTTGGCGAATACCTCCCCTTTTCCTTCTGCGACGATCTTGCCGTCCTTGCTGAGGAGTTTGTAATTAGGGACACCACGAGGCATATAGTCCTCAAATCCACTCTTCTTGAGGTTATCCATCATGACGGTCGGCCAGGGAAACCCTTCTTTCGCTGCCCAAGTCTCAGCGGCCTTCTTGTCACGGTCGAGGCTGACATGGATCATCTCGACGCCAGGATTGTCTGCGATCTCGGCTTGATATTGCTTCACCAACTGTGGAGCAGAAGTGCGGCAGGGGGGTCACCAACTCGCCGAAAAATATACGATGTAGTAGTCGGGGGTCTTGGTGAGCTTGTGCCCGACAAAGCTCTCTCCCTCAAGCTTGGAAAGGATTCCTTCCTTCGCCAGATTCTTGCCTATTTTCTGTTCCTGCAGGGTATTGTCGGCTCCTTTCCCGGCGCTCGCAGCTAGAATGATTTTGTGACCTTCTTTCCTAAGGAAATTCCGGTCCTCTTCCGAGAGGAGGCTGATTTTGAAAGTCCTTAGCTTACCGCCCTCCATGAGAACGGTGACCGTTTTCGCTCTCTCACTCAGGGCGCGCAGTTCGCCTTCAAAGGTCTTGGAGCCATCGCCACTGGTCCACGTCCGGGCGGCGAGGGGACCTTGGCCGAGAAGAGCCAGAGAGGCAGCGAATAGTAATATTTTTGGGTTCATCACAATCGGGGAAACGAAGGTTACGCTAGATAGAAGCGTCGTCGGAGGAGAAAAAATGTCAATCTTTTAGGGGAATAGTCGCAAAGGCCTCGCCCTCGTCTTTGGTGAGAACGCTGCCCGCACTGTCTACGAGCCGCACCTCGCCGGGCCAAGCGTCATACTGGGCAAGCCCTGCCCGCTCAAGGTCAGAGAAGAGAATAGTAGGCCATGTAAACCCCTCTTGCCGAGCCCATGTAAGGGCATCCGCTTCGACTTCATCGCAACTAACGTGGACCAATGCCACCTCAGGGTTTGTCGCGATTTGTCTTTGATATTTCTCCAGTAACTCTGGAGCGTGTACTCGGCAGGGGCCTCAAGTGCTTCCACTAAAATTGAGGAGATAATACCGGGGCGCCTTGGGCAGATCGGCTCGAACGTAATCGCCCCGCACGAGGTAATTTGTCAGGCCAAGAAGCTTGCTGCCGAACGCCTGTGCCTTGAGAGCGGCGACGACTTCAGGGTCAGGCTCCGGAGGGCGCTCCTGCAGTCCCTTGGGAGGGCTCGTGTTGATGGGCGGCCCTGTCTCTTTGCAGGAGACAAGCATCACGAGGCTTGTCAAGCCCACGAGGAGAAGGCGCCACCGACGGACGGAATGAAAAGGCTGGGGATTCAAGGCCATGGAAGGGGGAGGGGGAGCAGTGTGACTCTCAGGGTTCTTCGTCGGACGGGCTGGCGGGCCCCCAGAGGTCCTTCAAGAATCCCCGGAGAAGGCCCCAGGCTCGCTTGTCTGCCTCAGGGCTGTAAGCCTGGGGAATCCGGAACTTTTCCCCAACTATGTCGGCGTTTGGAACGGTGAAGCTCTGCATCGCATCGGGGAAGGGAACGATCACAAGGTCCGTTTGTACGCTCGCCATTTCGTTGCGAAATGCCTCTACCTTGCCCTTTCTGAGATGGACGTAAGGGTCCTCGAGGGCGTTGCAGACCATTACCTTTGCGGTTGCCTTCCGGATAGGGGGCTGCGAGGGCACTACATTAAATAAGGGATGAAACGCGATCACCGCCCCAAGCCCACGCATTCCGTTCCTAGCCATCTGAAGACAGACGTCCCCTCCGCTTCCGTATCCTACGGCGGCGATCTTAGCCCCATCTACCTCTGGTCGCTCTCTGAGAAACTTGAGGTGGGCGAGCACTCTGGCGTTCATTTCGCGTTGGTTTGCCTTGAGAGCCCCATCGAGCTTTACCGCGGTTTTTGGGTCGTGCGCTTTCTGCCCGTTTCCATAAACGTCCATTGCCAACGCGGCGTAGCCTAGTTGGGCGAGCATCTCCGCCCTCATACGGACGTAATCGTTATGCCCCCACCATTCTGGACAGACCAGAATGCCGGGGTAGGGCCCGGCTGTCTTGTTCGCCGGAAGTGCGAGGTAGGCTTTGGCTGCGATTGCCCCAGCGGTGAAGGTTACTTCTTCAGAGGTATAACCAGGCCCAACATCTAGGGTGGGTTTGAGCGGGGCATCTTCGCTCTTTGCTGGAGGAGCGACCGGGTCATCTTCCAATGCTGCTGCCAGCCCGGCGAGGGCGACAATAGCCGTGGCCGTGATGAGAGTTTTCAGGAGAAAGGGAGGGGACATGCAATATGACGTTACCCGGAGTTGAGGCCGCCGCAAGGCTGCAAATCCAATCTGGAATACTGACCGGATGGTCAGCGGGCGCGAGCAAAGGCTGTTCCTGTAAACGGCGTTTCCTTAGGAGCAAGATGCGGAGGGACCGCCGCCACGGCCCGAGCCAGGAGGCCGTCTGTCTCTAATAGCGGGAAGGCTCCGAGAGTGGCGGCGCGTTGGCACAGACCAAAGGGGTCGCCCAGAGGTCTCCGGAAGCTTCGAGAAAAGTGACCTCAAGGAAGCGGCCAAACTTCATGTGGAGTGTGGGAAATTGGAGGATAGATGACTAAAATCCTCAGTAAAATTACTGTTCAAGCGGAAAAAACGCTCAGGATAAAAGCGGAGATTTTAGTCTCTACAGGGCGATTTAGCTACACATCGCCTAGTATTTAAGCTACCTTTATGACCGTGAAGCTTATGACCTCCTCTATGGTTCCGACGAGCCTTGGGCGGATCACTCAGAGGCGAGAATCACCCGCGCTAGGCACAGAGCCATGAGTGAGGGAGCGGACAAGGATTTGGTTCAGGCTGCCAGGGATGCCCGCGAGCACGCCTATGCGCCTTATTCTGGGTTTCG
>JAQWTV010000145.1 GCA_029242545.1 Roseibacillus sp. | reverse complement strand
GTTCAGCGATCTGGTTCCGTCTTTCGCCATTGGAATCCGCACAAGGCGATTTGGAAAATCGGAAAGAAGGGATTCAGGCAGTCCACGGGTTTCACATCCGCATACCAGGTAGTCTCCTCGATGGAAGTTAATATCCCAAAGGGCAGTCGCTCCCTTGGTTGTGAGGAACCAAACCTGCTCTGGAGCGGCCTCCCCGAGAAGCTCCTCGAGAGAGTTCCAGACCTTCACCTTAACGTCCTTCCAGTAGTCTAGGCCCGCTCTGCGGATTTGTTTGTCTTCTAGCGAAAACCCAAGCGGCTTGACGAGGTGGAGAGTAGATCCCGTAGCAAGGCATAGTCGACCCGCCGCACCGGCATTGTGCGGGATCTCAGGTGCAACGAGGACGAGATTGAACATTTTAGAGGGAAACTGGAGGCTCGCATGCGCTTCAGAGAAAGCAGCAAAAGAAAAGCGACCCCCTAGGGAGTCGCCGTGATGATAGCTAGGACGATTCTGGAATTGTCGTCTAGCTCGCCGCAGGTTCCGCGACATTGACGCGGCGTCCCTGGCGGTCGAAATAGACACTCCCATCAACCAGTGCGAAAATGGTATGATCGCGACCTAGCCCTACGTTCTCTCCTGGTTGCCATTTGGTTCCCCGCTGCCGGATGATGATGTTGCCGGCAATGACAGCCTCTCCTCCGAACTTTTTAACTCCGAGCCGCTTGCTGCGTGAGTCGCGTCCATTCTTGACCGATCCTTGTCCTTTCTTATGAGCCATGAGATCCTGAGTTTGTAATTCTGAAAAATCTTTATCCAGCAATACTGGTAATTTCAACCTTGGTGAGAGCTCTCCGGTATCCCTTGGTTTTGTGATGACCCTTGCGGCGCTTGAACTTGAAAGCGACACCCTTGGGCCCACGGAATTGATCGAGAACCTTTGCGGTCACTGCCGCGCCCTCAACGAGAGGAGTTCCGACTGTGGTGGCGGAGCCGTCGTTTACGAGAAGAACCTCGCCGAACTGGACCTCGCCATCGACTTCGCCCTCGAGCTTTTCAATATCGAGTTTGTCGCCCTCTTGGACGCGATACTGTTTGCCGCCGGTCTTGAATACTGCGTAGGCCATTGTTTTTAGGGGACGGGATGGAGTTGCCGCGCCAGAGGCGAAGCGGGCGGGGAATTCACCACAGGCTCACCGGGGGAGCAAGAAATTTTTGCCAAAGGCGCAGGAGCGAGGCAGAGTCCGAAGGTATGGATTTCCCCCGGATATGCGAGAATACCGGCGAAATGCGCGCTCTTGGTCATGAACTGGCGCAAGAAGTGGAGTCTGGCGCGGTAATTGGCCTAGATGGCGATCTGGGGGCCGGAAAGACGGAATTCGTCAAGGGGCTCGCTGCTGGCATGGGTCATGATGGGCTGGTTACCAGCCCTACCTTTACCCTGCTCCACGAATACGCTGCAGGGAAACGGGTCCTGTATCACCTCGATTTCTATCGGGTAGAAGGCGAGCAGGAGATCCTGGCTCTCGGGTGGGATGACCTTCTGGAGGACCCAGCCGGAGTGGTTGTGGTAGAGTGGGCCAGCAAGTTTGCCGGCTTACTTCCTGCTGGGACCTTGAGACTCAGGCTGAAGCTGACCCCTGAGGGAGGACGCCGGATTCTCCGGCAGGATTCCTGATTGCGAGGGCGCTACGGTGAATTGGTCGTGAGGTGGAGTGGTCGCGGAGTGATTCAGAGCGATGCCATGCAGCCGCAACGAGTCTGCAGTCGCGGGGACCTCCTTCTCCCCCACATCAGTGACCGTCCGCACGCCTGCCTGTATCAGCCTGACGGGAGCCTGAATGAGCCTTCCCGCAAGCGTGCAGGAGCACAGACAGGGAACGGTGAGCAGAAGTGCTAATAGGATGAGATTTTTCATGAGCTAGAATGTATGTGGCATCGGAGTCGGAAGAGGGCGCTTCAGATGAGTCGCTAATGCGAGCACAATCTTCCGGAGGGCTTATGTTTCTTCCTTCGTAAGCTCCGTGGCCTTGGCGAATACTTCGGCCTTTCCCTCTGCTACGATCTTGCCGTCCTTGCTGAGAAGTTTGTAATTGGGGACCGCGCGGGGCATGTAATCCTCGAACCCACTAGCCTTTATTTTATCCATCATGACCGTAGGCCAGGGAAACGCTTCTTTGGCTGCCCAGGTCTCGGCGGCCTTCTTGTCACGGTCGAGGCTGACATGGATCATCTCGACGGCAGGATTATTTGCGATCTCGGCTTGGTATTGCTTCACCAACTGTGGAGCAGAAGTGCGACAGGGGGGTCACCAACTCGCCGAAAAATACACGATGTAATAGTCAGGGGTCTTGGTGAGCTTATGCCCGGCAAAGCTCTCTCCCTCAATCTTGGAAAGGACTCCTTCCTTCGCCAGATTCTTGCTAATTTTATGGTCCTGCAAGTCGTCGTCGGCTCCTTCTCCGGCACTCGCAGCGAGAAGGATTTTGTGGCCTTCTGTCTTAAGAAAATTTCGGTCTGTTTCCGAGAGGAGGCGGATTGCGAAGGTCCTTAGCTTACCGCCCTCCATGAGAACGGTGACCGTTTTAGTTCTCTCACTCAGGGCGCGCAATTCTCCTTCAAAGGTTTGGGAGCCATCGGCACTGGTCCATGTCCGGGCAGCGAGAGGGCCTTGACCGACAAGAGCCAGAGAGGCGGCAAAGAGTAATATTTTTAGATTCATCAGGGTCAGGATAACGGGGCTTATGTTAGAAAGAAACGTTACGGGGGAAGAAAATATGTCAATTTTTTATGGAAATTGTCGCAAAGGCCTCACTCTCATTCTTGGTGAGAACGCTGCCCTCACTGTCTACGAGCCGCACCTCGCCGGGCCAGGCGTCATACTTGGTGAGTCCAGCACGCTCGAGGTCAGGAAAGAGAACCGTTGGCCATGTAAACCCTACTTCTTGGGCCCATTTAAGAGCGTCCGACTCAACCTCATCGCAGCTAACGTGGACCAGTTCCACTTCGGGGTTTGCCGCGATCTGCCTTTGGTATTTCTCCAGCAACTCTGGAGCATGCTCTCGGCAGGGACCTCAGGTACTTCCACTGAAATTGAGGAGATAATATCTGGGTGCTTTTGGCAGATCGGCCCGCACATAATCACCCCGGACGAGATAATATGTCAGGCCAAGAAGCTTGCTGCCGAACGCCTGCGCTTTGAGAGCAGTGACGACTGCAGGCTCAGGAACCGGAGGGCGCTCCTGTAGTCCCTCGGGAGGCCTCGTGTTGATGGGGGGCCCTGTCTCTTTGCAGGAGACAAGCATCACGAGGCTGGAAATGCCCACGAGCAGGAGGGACCACCGGCCTACGAAATGAAAGGGTTGGTTATTCACGGTTCTGGAAAAGCGGGGAGATGCGGAATCATGTTCTGGGCTTTTCCAGAACTATTGGGGTGAGTCCCACAGGTCCTTAAGGAATCCCCGGAGAAGGCCCCAGGCTTTCTTGTCAGCCTCAGGACTGTAGGCCTGTGGAATTCGGAACTTTTCGCCAACGATGTCGGCGTTCGGAACGGTAAAGCTCTGCATCGCGTCAGGGAATGGAATGATCACAAGATCTGTTCGGACGCTCGCCATTTCCTTACGGAAGGCCGCCACTTTTCCCTTTCGAAGGTGGACGTAAGGGTCCTCCTGGGCATCGCAGACCATCACCTTTGCTGTTGCTTTTCGGATGGGGGGTTGAGAGGGAACGACATTGAATAGGGGATGAAAGGCGACCACTCCTCCGAGTCCGCGCATTCCGTTCCTTGCCATTTGGAGGCAGACGTCTCCGCCGCTTCCATATCCGATAGCAGCAACCCGTGCCTGATCTACTTCTGGCCTTCCCTGAAGAAACTTCAGGTGTGCAAGCACTCTGGCGTTCATTTCGCGTTGGTTTGCCTTAAGGGCGCCATCCAGGGACACTGCGGCCTTTGGGTCGTGTGCTTTCTTCCCGTCCCCGTAAACGTCCATGGCCAGTGCAGCGTAGCCGAGCTTGGCGAGCATTTCCGCCCTCATGCGGACGTAGTCGTTATGCCCCCACCATTCTGGACATACCAAAATGCCAGGGTAAGTCCCTGACTCTTTTTTTGCCGGAAGGGCGAGGTAGGCCTTGGAAACAATTTCCCCGGCCTTGAAGGTGACCTCCTCCGAGGTAAAGCCGGCTTCGGCATTTTCGGTAGCTTCGCGCGGTGTAACCTCGCTCTTTGTGGGAGGAGCGACCGCATCCTCTTCCCGGGTTACCCCTTGCCCGGCGAGGGCGACAATTGCCGTGGCCGTGGTGAGAGTTTTCAGGAGAGAGGCAGGGGGCATGCAATATAACATTACTCGGAGTTGAGGCCGCCGCAAGGCTGCAAATCTAGTCTGCAAAACTGAGTTGATGGTCAGCGGGGGGCGAGAAGGCCCCGAGAGTGGCGGCGCGTTGGCACAGACCAAAGGGGTCGCCCAGAAGCCTCCGGAAGCTTCGAGAAAAGTGACCTCGAGGAAGCGGCCAAACTTCATGGGGAGTGTGGGAAATTGGAGGATAGATGACTAAAATCCTCAGTAAAATTACTGTTCAAGCGGAAAAAACGCTCAGGATAAAAGCGGGGATTTTAGTCTCTACAGGGCGATTTAGCTACACATCGCCTAGTATTTAATCCATCTTTATGACCATGAAGCTTATGACCTCCTCTATGGTTCCGACGAGCCTTGGGCGGATCACTCAGAGGCGAGAATCACCCGCGCTAGTCACAGAGCCATGAGTGAGGGAGCGGACAAGGATTTGGTTCAGGCTGCCAGGGATGCCCGCGAGCACGCCTATGCGCCTTATTCTGGGTTTCGAGTCGGCTCTGCGCTTCGCACTCGTTCTGGGCGTATTTTCACGGGCTGTAACGTAGAAAATTCTTCCTATGGACTCACAATCTGTTCCGAGCGAGTGGCTCTCTCCAAGGCCGTTTCGGAGGGGGAGAGTGAGTTTGACGTTATTGTAGTCTGTGCGCCCGGGGCTCCGGCCCCCTGTGGAGCTTGCCGGCAAGTTCTCTATGAGTTCAGCCCTGACCTCGTTGTGTTTTTGGTAGATCCACAAAAGGGCGCCGTCGGGAGGGTAAGCCTCAAGCAGCTGCTGCCTTCGGCGTTCGACGGCTCTAGCCTCTCCCCAACGTGCTAACCGCAATAATTTTTAAGCCCATGGCTTCCGAAAGACGACTAGCAGCGAAACAAGATCCCGTTGATCCCCACCTAAAGGGGCTATCCTCGCCCTCAGGTTTCCGGGCACAGTGCACGAACCGATTTTTGAAACTGCCGAGGCGGCAGGTCAAAGTAGGACTTAATTTCGGAAGCAAAATGGGTGTAGTGCTTGAACCCAAGACGGTGCGAGATGACCTGAAGGGAAAAGCCCTCGGCAACAAGGCGGCGGGCAAGAAGCATCCGGTGCCGTCGGAACAGCTCCTTTGGGCGGAGGCCAGAGGCCCTTTCAACAGCATACTCCAGTTGCCGGTTTGTGAGCTTCAGATGCTCCGCGACTCCCGAGACCGAAAATTCCTCTTCCTCCGCAAGTTCGAGCAGGTCTTGGCCGTCCGGACACCTGAAATGCTGTCCTTCGCGCGTAATCGTGAATTTTGGAGGTTCTTGGGACATGGGAGCAAAGGCAAAGGGTTATACGCCGCCCTAAACTTCTAAGTCTTTCGGGAAGCCAAGCAATGTTTACCTCGCCACCATTTTTGATCTCAGCTACCTAGTCAATGCAGAAAGGATCCTCGCTTCTAACCAGTGTTGTTGTCTGCCGCAACAGCCAGGGCTCTGAGATCACGGCTAATATCCTGAGGCTTCGCCGCTACTCGGTAGCTTTTGAGATCTATAACCCCTACAGCATCCTCCAGCTCTCGGAGGTCCTCCGAGATTTCAGGATCCGGGTGGGAGACAGGGTGGTCTATCAGGGGGAAGCAGTTGTTACCGGTCTGGTAAACACAGGGATCCTTCTGGTTTGCGAAGCGACCCTCGGCAATGCCTGGTTAGACGTTGATTTCCTCTCCGATCGAGAGGGCCGGGATCCTCTCGCCAATCAGTTTGATGCTTTTGTTCAGGACTGGAAACGGGCGCATGAGGTTGACCTATCTTTCAAGCTGACGGTGGCGGACATGCAGAACCTTCTTGTCGGGATGCAACGGTGGATGGAGCAAATAGACCTTGGCATACGTTCCACGGCCTCTGTGGATCGTCCTACTCTTGAGCGTGAAATCATTGACCAGCTTCAGGATAGTGTGCTCGAGGAAATGCAGGGCGCGATGGGGAGTTTCGAGGATTCGGTCGCAAAGATTCCGGAGGGTCGTGAGGCGACTCATAAGTTTTATGTCCGCCGGCAGATTCACCCACTGGTCCTATGTTCTCCATTTACCTACCGCACCTTCCACAAACCACTCGGGTATGCCGGGGATTATGAAATGGTTAACATGATGGTGAGAGATTCCTATGAGGGCGGCTCTCTTTTCGCCAAGCTCATTAACCATGCTTTCCTGCAGACGCCACCTGTCGTAGCGCATCGCAATCGCATTTCCTATCTAACCAGGAAGCTCAAGGCGGAGGCTGAACGCAACGCCATGAAAGGAAGAAGGACTCGCATTCTCAACCTCGGCTGTGGTCCAGCCCATGAAGTGAAGCAGTTCCTAGAAAACGAAGAGCTCAGCGACTTGTGCGATATTACGCTCCTTGACTTCAATTCCGAGACCATCGAGCACACCCGCAAGGAGCTCACCAGAGTACGCGCTCAAGCTGGCCGGGTAGCGCCGATTTCTCTTCTCCAGCGCTCGGTCCACAAGCTGTTGCGGCAGGCCTCCACGGGGGACGTGGACCTGAAGTGGGAGTCCTTCGACATGGTCTATTGCTCGGGCCTCTTTGATTATCTCTCCCAGCGGGTCTGCCGTCGCCTCAACGACCTTTTTGCCCGACTCCTCGCCCCCGGGGGCCTCATGTTGGTTACCAATGTTAGCGACACGAATCCCAGTCGCGCGTGGATGGAATACGTTCTGGAATGGAACCTGATCTACCGGGACGACGAGGCCATGATGGAAATAGCACCTCTTAACGGAGGCCAGTTTGAAACGACCCTCGACAGGGATGAGACCGGAGTGAACCTCTTTCTAGAGGTCCGAAAAAAAGATGACCATGGGGAAAGCTGATCCAGAGCACGGGGGAGCCCCGGCGCTGCTGCAGCAGCGGTTCGAAGCCCAGGAGGACGAGCACCGTCTCCTGAACTACCGGCGAGGTGCGCTTCTGGCTGCTATCTTTATCGCCTTGGGAGCAGGAATGGACTGGGTGGCCTTTGGGAACCCTACTTCCCAGAGCCCCGAGGGAGTCGTGGGCACGCTCTTCCTGCTCCGGATGGCCTGCTCTTGTGGGCTTCTCTTCGTGCTTTTTCTGCTTTATCGGGTCCGGAGCAGATCGCGTCGGACGCTCCATCTACTAGGGCATCTCGTTGCCCTAATCCCAATGGTGACCATTCAAGGAATGCTTTCTGAGACCGGAGGGGGGGGCTCGCCTTACTATGCGGGGCTCAATCTCGTGATGGTCGGAACTGTTCTGCTTTTGCGATGGCGATGTATGGATGGGGTGATCAGCTCGACGCTCTGCATTGTTGGCTACCTTGCGGTAGCTCTCAACACGTCGACCAGCGTCCAGGATATTACGATCGCCTTGTTTTTCCTCTTTGTGACCGCGGCGTTCGTTTGCATTGGCCTTTACTTCTACAACAAGCTCCGCTTCGCGGAGTTTTGCCTCCGGGAGGAAGTGGTATCCCAGCAGGAAGCGCTGGCGGAGAACCACCGCAAACTCCAAAACCTTGATGAGGCGAAGACACGATTCTTTGCAAATATCAGCCACGAGTTGCGCACGCCACTCACGCTCATGCTTGCGCCCATCGAGAAGATGCAAAATCTCAATCTGGTGCGAAACGACGCCAAGGTTTCCGAGCTTGTGAACGGAATGGAGGACAACGGGATGCGGCTGCTTCGCCTCATCAATGACATCCTCGATCTGGTGCGGATGGATAGTGGAGAAATGCCGATGCGGCCGGAGAGGTTCCGACCCCTTACCTTCATTGACGGACTGGGGCGAAACCTTCAGCCCATGGCGGACCGAAAGAGAATCGCGCTTCGATGGGAGGCATTATGCGAGGAGGACGAGGAGGTATTTCTTGATCGGGACCGGCTGGAGAAAGTAGTTCTCAATCTGGCGGTGAACGGCCTGAAGTTTACTCCGGCAGGGGGCGAGGTCTCGCTCTCGGCGGCGATCGAGAGTAGCCGTCTGATTCTTGAGGTGGAGGACAATGGCGCCGGAATGAAAGAGGACCAGCTCGACTCCGCGTTCGAGCGCTTCTGGCAGGCTGACACGTCTGCCGCCAAGAAACACAATGGGGTTGGGATTGGGCTCGCCCTCGTAAAGAGCCTGACCGAGTCGATGGAGGGGACCATTGCTATAGAAAGTGAGTATGGCAAAGGCACAAAGTTTACGATCTCCGTGCCGCTACTTTCTCTGCCGGATGATTCCCAGATTACGGCGTCCGGGGCGGACGACCCCTTGACTCACATTCACAATGAAGCCCGCATTCGAGGCGCGCTGGGAACTGCGGACCCTCGGCGCGGTTCTACCGAGCCTTTCGTGGCCGTGGGCTCCAGTGTGGACGGGTCCGCCAATAAGGAGCTTGTTCTTATTGCGGAGGACGAAAATGGCTTGAGGCGTTTCCTGAAGGGGGAGATTGAGGAAATGGGATGCGGGGTTATTGAGGCCTGTAATGGAAAGGAAGGGTGGGAGCTTGCCCGGCAGTTTGAGCCCCAGCTGATCATCCTTGATTACATGATGCCGGAAATGGACGGCATTACCCTCACACAAAGGCTTCGGCAGCATGATTCCACCGCGCAGGTTCCGATCCTCCTCGTCACAGCGGCGGCCGATGAAACGCCTCGTATTCAGGCTCTCGAGGCGGGTGTTAGTGATTTTTTGACCAAGCCGTTTACCACTGCGGAGCTCCGTCTCAGGGTTCGGAACCTTCTGGACCGGCAGAGCTACCAGAGAGAGCTCGGAGTGATCAACCAGGAGCTTCGGGTTGCAGTGGATGAACGAGATGTTGCTCTAGAAGAAATTAAGGAGAACGAGGCGCGGCTTCTGCAGGCAGAAACGCTTTCCTCCCTAGGCCGCATGAGCGCGGGCATCGTTCATGAGGTCAACAACCCGATGAACTACGTCAAAACCGCGCTGCATGCTCTCAGAATGTATGCCGACGATGTGGAGGAGCAGGAGCGCGCAGATTTCGAAGAGACCGTAGCGGATGCCGAGGAGGGAGTGAACAGGGTGATCCGGATTGTGAGTGATTTGAGATCCTTTACCAAGGGAGAGGCTGTCCTGAAGGAGGAAATAAGCCTTGCGGATACCGTAGAGAATGCGCGGAGACTATTGGCCGGGGAGCTCAAGGGAATCACCTTCAACGCAAAGGTGCCGGAGAGCCACCAGGTAGGCGGGAACGGGAACCAGCTCTGCCAGGTCATGGTGAACTTGATCCAGAACTCGGCACAGGCCTTGGAAGGCGCCCGCGAACGGGGCATCGAGCCGCAGATCACGGTTTCCTCGACCCAGAGGGGAGATGACCATATGGAGATAAAGGTTCAGGATAATGGGCCCGGGATAGCCGCTGAAGATTTGGACCGCGTCTTCGACCCCTTCTTTACGAAAAAGGAAGTGGGCGCCGGGATGGGTCTTGGGCTAAGCATCTGTCACAGGATTATTGAGTCACATCATGGCCGGATCGAGGTCGAGAGTGACCCGGGCCGCCCGACAGTGTTCCGCGTGATCATTCCCCAGCCATGGCAGGACGATATGGATAATGAGGAGCCCGCCCTGTCCGCGGGCAGGCCTGACGAAACGAGCTCCCTCCATGAGACGGAAGCCGACACTGCGGATCTCCAGCAAGCGTGGGAAAAATGAGCCAATCAACTCTCGATTACCGGCAACATCTCATTCTGTTCGTCGACGACGAACAGAAGACACGAAAATACTTTGCCAAGCTCTTCGGCAAAACGTTCCGGATCGTCCTCGCGGAGGACGGGGTAGAGGGCTTGGAACGGTTTCGTGAATACCAGGATGAGATAGGCGTGGTGGTTACAGATCAGCGAATGCCTAAAGAATCCGGCAGCGATTTTCTCGAAAAAGTAGCCCTCCTTAAGCCCGGAGTTGTTCGGATACTTTCTACCGCCTATGCGGATATTGATGCGGCAGTTTCCTCAGTAAATAAGGGCGGTATTTATCGCTACGTAACCAAGCCGTGGGAAGTCCCAGAGCTTGAAGTCACCCTTAAGAGAGCAATGGAGCTCTATATCGTTCGGCTGGAGCGGGAAGAGCTAGTGCGACAGAAAATGATGAGTGTCGATATTCTCGCGGCATCGGACCGGATCATGTCCCTTGCGGCTCTGGCGGTTTTCCGGGATTCCGGGATCCGTCATGTCGGAGAGGCCCTGAGGATTGTGGTCCGGCTAGCGGAGGATCCGCGGGAGAGGCCCCTTTCAGAGGTCATTAGCCACGAGGGGCTTTCCTGGCGCGAGCTATACCGGAGGCATCTCTCCTTTCTGGGCGCGGTGCATTCCTACCTCCCCGCGGACCTTACGAGTCCGACCAGTTTGGACTATAATAATCGATGCAGTGTTAGGGATACCTTGGAGGCCGTAGTCTCTGGAAATCCCGTTATCCAATGGAGCGAGGCCCGGGGGGCCCCGCCTGACTGGCCCGGGCCGCTGGAGAGCCTCCGGGAAGTGGTGATTCCCCTGGTTGAGTCCCTTGCGAGAATCGTTGAGGGAGATGGCCATGTCCGACTGGAAGAATGCCTTTCCGGAGTAGAGCTCGTCTTTCCTGGTCGTCCTCTGCGCGCCCTCCTCGCCGTTATCATGAGCTCCAGTGCGGAAGAGCCTCCCCGAGAAACCTTGAGCCTGATTGGGGCTTTCATGCGGATAGCGCATCATGGAGGAGCCTTTGAGTTTCTCCCTGACCCCAGCCAGAATGAGATTCGATTACGTATCGGGTTTGACGTTTCCCGAATCGAACGCGCCCCCCATGATCCATTCGAAGAGCTGGCTGCTGATCTGGTGGGCAACGAGCTGTTCTGGTCTCGCTTCGTTGACTAGCGCGCTCCCTCAGAAAGATCACCAAACCCCAACCAATATGATTAAACTCGTCTACTGTGTTCACCGGAAAGCCGGGATGCCTCCGGAAGAATTCTTCCGCTACTGGAAAGAGAACCATGGGCCCTTGGTCAAAAGCTTCGCGGAGGCACTCAATGCCGGGAAGTATGTCCAGAGCCACCTCCTGGAGTCCCCGCTCAATCAGGTGGCACAAGAGGGCCGCGGAGCTGCTGGCCCCTACGACGGGATTACGGAAATCTGGTGGAATTCCCATGAGGAGCTGCTGGAGGCTATGCAAACGCCCGAAGGGATGGCGGCTCACGAGAAGCTTATTGAGGATGAGGCCAGATTCTGCGACCTTTCAAGATCGTCTATTTTCCTCACCGAGGAGCACTCCATTTTTGAATCCCCGTGAAAGCGTACAAAACCGACACCCACGAGATGACCCTTTTCTCTTCTATCCGCTTTTCTGTCCCACCCTGCTTGCGCGCCATCGGCCTTTTGCTGGTTACCGTAACGGGTCTTCATGCCAATGGCTTCTACATACCCGTCCAGGATCCCTTTGCTGCTTCGAGGGGTAATGCTTTTGTGGCAACAGCGGACCGTCCATCTGCAGTCTTCTACAACCCTGCCGGATTGACGCAGCTTGATTCAGCGGCAGTCCACCTTGGGGTCTACGGTGTGCGACTCGGGATAGACGGAGAAACAGAAATCGATGGAGGAAGCCATCAGAACAAGGCGGAGTTTATTCCCCTGCCCCAGCTTTATGTTGCTACGCCACTCAACGATCGTTTGGCTGCAGGGGTGGGCCTCAACGCGCCCTTTGGCTTGCGTACCGATTGGGGAACGAGCACGCCTTTCCGGGCTGTCGCAACCGAGACAGACCTTACCTACGCCACGGCTTGGGGAGTCCTTGGGTATGAGTTGAGTGACGATCTTTCTATTGGAGGTGGGATTGCTCTGAGTTATGCGGATGGCACCCTGAAGCAATTTTTGCCTCCCCCAAATCCACCAGCGGAATTTGGGTTTGAGGGAGACGATTATTCTACCAGTTGGATTGCCTCGTTGTTGTGGCAGCCAGGCGGTAGGCACTCCGTCGGCCTCACCTATCGCGCTAGAACGGAACTAGACCTATCGGGCTCGGCAGCAGTTCCTGAAATTGGCCTAGCCATCCCAGGGGCATCCTTGGATCTAGTTACTCCGGACACTCTGGTTGCAGGATACGCATTCCGGCCCACCCGGCAATGGACACTGGAAGCCAACGTTGAATGGGTAAATTGGAAGCGCTTGAAAGTTCCCACCTTGCGACAGGCGCCTCTCGCGGACAATCCGATTCCCTTCAACTGGGAGTCCAACTTCATGTATGGCTTCGGGGTAACTTATGCCCCCAACGAAACCTGGGCTTTCAATGCAGGATATATTTTCATCGAAAACAGCCAGCCGGACCTTAATTTCAACCCGGCGATTGCAGATGCTGATCGGCACTGGCTCAGTGCAGGGGTAAGTTACAAGGCAGCAAACTGGGCAGTAGACTTGGCCTATCAATATGCCTTTTCAGATCGGACAGTCTCGGATCCCAATCCCGCAATTGATGCCGGGGATCTGGTGGCTGGGGACTACAGCTCCCGGTTTCATGGATTAATGCTATCGTTCAACCGGTCCTTTTGAGGCCGAGGCTTGACCACTTGCTCTTGCGGAAATGTCTCCCGGCAGGCACATTTTAGGGAAACCCAGTTCGTATGAGAGTTCTTCCCCTCTTTCTGCCCGGGATCGCGGCGCTCCCCCTGGCGGTTGGCGCCACTAGGGCCTGCGCGGCTTCCGCGCAACAGCATTGGGCCTTTCAGTCGCCCGAGCGCCCAGCTCTGGCAGGAAAGATCCATCCGGTGGATGAGCTTCTGGCGATTCGCCAGAAAGAGAAAAACCTCAAACCGGCGCCTGATGCCGCCCGTGAGGTATTGCTTCGTCGAGCGTGGCATGTTGTGACCGGGCTCCAGCCTCCGGAGGCTCTTGCTACCCGGGCCTCGGGGGAAAGGGGGGAGCCTCTGGCAGAGTGGAGTGCCGGAATTATTGATGAGGCACTTTCCTCTCCACACTATGGGGAGCGCTGGGCTCGTCATTGGTTGGATGTTGCCCGCTACGCGGATACCAAGGGATACGCCTTTACCGCCGGCCGGCTCTTCCCGTTTGCGTTCACCTACCGTGACTGGGTCATAGAGGCGCTAAACAAGGATCTTCCTTATGACGAGTTTCTACGGAGGCAGATTGCCGCTGATCTGATGGATGTGCCCGTGCGGGAGCAGGCCGCTCTTGGGTTCCTCACTCTGGGGCGCCGCTATCTCAATAAGCATGATCTTATCATTGCGGATCGGATTGATGTCACGTTCCGGAGCACGATGGGGCTCACAATGCAGTGTGTGCGCTGCCACGACCACAAGAGTGATCCGCTCACCATGCAAGACTACTATGGTCTCTATGGTGTCTTCGACAGCACTGAGGAAGTTCCTGAAGGAGAGTTGCCCGTAATTGCCACTCCTGAGGACTCACCAGGCTATCGCGCCTTTCGCCAGGAACTTCTTAAGCGGGCAAATGCCGCGCATGATTATGCGGCGGGGAAGATAAAGGAGTATCAGCGACCTCCCGCCCCTCTCGATTTTGACCGAAAGAAGGCTCTCTCACAGCTCAACCAGACCGAAAGGGGCAAATACCGTGGGCTTTTGGCCAAGATCGATGAGCTGGAGGGTAAATCAGAGTTTGCACCCGTTAGGGCTATGGCGGTCCGGGATCGCCCAAAGCCTCGTGAACCAGTTATTTTTGAGCGGGGGCACCAATCGAGCCGTGGCCCAAAGGTTCCTCGAGCTTTTCCGGCCTTTTTTCGAGAAGTGCCAACCAGCACTTTCAAGCAAGGGAGTGGGCGCCTTGAGCTGGCACGTGAGCTGACTCGCCCTGGGAATCCTCTAACGGCCCGGGTTTGTGCGAACCGTGTCTGGATGCACGTCATGGGAAGCCCGCTTGTGAACACTCCGGGAGACTTTGGATTACAGGCCCCATCCCCGCTTCATGCAGGCCTCCTCGACCACCTCGCACTTTATCTTCAGGAGCAGGATTGGTCGGTCAAGGCCCTGATCCGCCATATCATGACCTCTCAGGCTTGGCGGCGGAGCAGCAAGGCTGGCCCAGAGCACGCGGAGCTTGATCCCGAAAACCGGTATTATGCTCGCAGCACGCGTCATCGTAAGGACCTCGAGTCCTGGCGTGACACAACCTTACAGGTGAGCGGTCGTCTCGATCTACGATTAGGCGGCAGGCCTGTGAAAATCCATGAAGCGCCGTTTCCGCCCCGACGGACAGTTTACGGTCTCATCGAGCGCCAGAATACACCGTCCTTCTTTCGAATCTTCGACTTTCCGGATTCAAGTCAGCCAGTCGTTAAGCGCGTGTCTACCACGACTCCCAACCAAGCCCTCTATCTCATGAACAGTCCTTTCATGCATGAGCAGGCGAAGGCCACAGCCGGCACATCTTCCGGGAATGATAATGAACGGGTGCGGGTCAGGGCGCTTTACAACCGAATTTTAAAACGGAATCCCTCCCCGTCGGAATTGGCAGGGGCGGTACGCTTCCTTGGGGATACTTCGGGGAAGCAGGGCCAGACTTCGGGGGCTTGGAGTTATGGCCACGGTCGCTTGTTCAGGGATTCCGGACGAGTGGAATTCAAAGCCTTGCCTCACTACACTGGGAAGGTGTGGCAGGGCGGGGCGGAGCTACCCGACCCTGAGACCGGATGGGTGCATTGGCACTCTGCCGGCGGTCACCCGGGACATGATGATCACGCCGCTATTCTTCGGTGGGTGGCCCCGAGGAGCACGACTATTGAGATAGCTGGGGAGCTTTCCAGACCCGCTCTCAAGGGCGATGCGTTGCGTGGCCTTGTCGTGGCACGGGGCTCTATTGCTGGCCAATGGACTGTCTCCCCCGGGGAAAAGGTCCTCACGCCAGTGATCTTGGAGGTCACTGCTGGGCAGGCAATTGACTTCCTCGTCGAGTCAACTGGAAGCGAGGCATGGGACAGCTTTTCCTGGAGCCCTGTCATTCATGAGCAGGGGGAGCCTGTTCCTCTTGCGGAGGCACAGCCAGGCTTTTCCGGTCCCGCGCTGGATCGCTGGCCTTTGCTCGCCCAGGTCTTGCTTCTCTCCAACGAGTTTCTTTATGTCGACTGACGGCCTGGACACAAGGCCCTGACCAGACTGATGACACACCACGCAACAAACCCCGAGCACCTCTTTTTAACGAGGCGCCAGCTTTTGTCGCGTTGCGGCATGGGCATGGCTGGGGTGGCTCTGAATGGAGTGCCCGGGCTGGTCGCCGCAGCCGAGAAGTCAGGGCCAAGTATTGGCCTGAACCCGCTCGCCCCACGACGCCCCCAGTTCCCGGGGAAAGCCAAGGCTGTCATCCACCTCTTCATGAACGGGGGGCCCTCTCATCTCGATACCTTCGACCCCAAGCCGGAGCTGACAAAGCTTCACGGCCAGGAATTGCCCAAGATGCTCAAGACCGAAAGGCCAACCGGAGCGGCCTTCAAGTCGCCGTTTGAATTTTCGCCTATGGGGCAATCCGGATTAGAGGTTTCCAGCCTTTTCCCCCAGGTTGGCAGCATGGCTGATGATCTCTGTGTGATCCGGTCTATGTATGCGGATGTTCCTAATCATGAACCCTCTCTGCTTCTTATGAACTGTGGGGACGGTCGCCTCGTAAGACCGGCGATGGGATCATGGGTCACCTATGGCCTGGGGTCGGAGAACCAGAACCTCCCGGGCTTTGTGGCCATGTGCCCCGGGGGATATCCGATCCAGGAAACCCAGAACTGGCAGTCAGCCTTTTTGCCGGGGACCTTCCAAGGGACGTATGTAGATACCAAGCACTCCGATCCCAAAAAGCTGGTAGAGCATATCGAGGCAAACACTGCTGGAAGAGAGCAGAGACGTCAGTTGGACCTTCTGAGGGAATTGAATGAAAATCACCAGAGGGAGCGAAGCCACGACGCCCGATTGGAGGCCCGCTTGCAGTCCTTTGAGCTGGCCTACCGCATGCAGATGGAAGCAAGTGATGCCTTTGACATCAGCAAGGAGCCTGAAGAAATCCGGAAAATGTATGGGCGAGGAACCCAGGCGCGCCAAATGCTTATCACCCGACGACTCATCGAGCGTGGCGTACGGTTCGTCCAGGTATGGCACGGTGCGGGGCAGCCCTGGGACAACCATGATGACCTTGAAAAAAATCACCAGAAACTGGCTCGGGAGTGCGATCAGCCGATCGCGGCTCTCCTGAAAGACCTGAAGATGCGAGGACTCCTCGATGAGACCCTCGTGATGTGGGGAGGGGAGTTCGGGCGTACGCCGACGGTCGAGATGCCGAAAAAAGGGTCCAATGCGGGAAAGATCAACGGCAGGGACCATAACCATTACGGGTTCTCGGTCTGGCTTGCAGGCGGCGGAGTAAAAGGGGGCTACGTACACGGCGCAACCGACCCGTTTGGGTTTCAGGCTGCAGAAAAGCCAGTTCATGTCCATGACCTCCAAGCCACGATCCTGCACCTCCTGGGCTTTGATCACGAGAAGCTGACCTATCGCTACTCCGGCCGGGATTTCCGGCTTACGGATGTCCACGGCAAGGTGGTTCAGGATATCCTTGCCTAAATAGCGGCGCAAAATGCGTGTCGCAAATGCGCGCGGTATTCAAAGCGGCCTAGTCGCGGAGTTCCTCGAAAATCTCCGGATCGTCCCTCAGCTTCTTTCGGATGCTGTTGATCCTAGACCATCGGCTCTTGAGATTCTCGACCAGGTCCTTGCCTTCGCCTGAGGCATCTTCTTCAACCGTCTTACAGATATCGATAGCGGCTTTCAGATAGTCCTCAAACTTCTCGTGAATCTTGCCGTCAAGCTCCTCGAGTTCCTTACGGGCATCAGCAGCTGCGGATTCCGCTTCATCAGCCTCGCTGAATTTGCCCCGCATCATGGTGCGCTGCACGCGGCTGAAGATCGCGGAAGACCGAGAGTCAATCTCGTGGAAGCTGCCGCCTACCGAAAGCCTCTCAGGAGCATCCCCTTGAATGTGGTCGAGCAACAGCTTGGCTGAGATGTGATTGGGCATCGCTTCGAGTACAGCCTCAAGCCGCTCCTTGACCCGGGCATTTTTCAATGCGGCATCACCCTGGTCAGCGATAACCTCTGCTACGGCCTTGAAGTCATCGAGGGTGGACTGAACATCCTTATCCTTTTCTTCACGGGAAAGAGCCCGGGCTTCATCCATGTCCTTCATGGTGAAAACCTGAATGTCCAGCAATTGCTGGACTCCATCGAGAACGAGGATGTCGTTCACCCCCTTGGCGTTACCCTCAGGCACCCCTACAATTCTACATTCCCGCCGCGTAGCCCCACGAATTTTGGCAGCAACACCCCCGATACTGGTTACCTTTCCGTTCGGGGTGATTCCCCCGGTGCAGGCGAATCCCTCATCGAGCTTTTCCCCTGTAAAAAGCGAGTCAAGCATCAGAGCCATGGCCGTTCCCGCAGATGGGCCATCGACGCGCTGGTCCCGATCCTGAAATACGATGCTGACCTGATAACCGTCCGGGACCATTCCTTTTGGCTCGTAGGTAATGCGGAGATAATCCCGGATCGACTTCAGGCTGTTGCCCATCATGTCCCCGACCTCCTGGTCGATTTTGAATTCTATGCCCTTGACGCCTTCTTCCCTCAGAGCTGTTGCGATAATCTCACTAGCGGCTCCTGCATGCTTGCCACTTCCAAGGGTCACAACGACCAGCCCCACGACGGAACTTTGGTTTGAAGCAAGCCCCTTGGCCTCGCCTCCAGGCATCCTTTCCTTCCTGGGCTCCATCCGGCCGCCTTGGCCGAAGGGATTCCATGGCGTTTCCTTCACTACGGCCTTACCTTGGAGTTGGTCCCAATCGACCTCTACTCCTCCCTCTTCCAGCTCCTGCTGGATTGTTTCGAGATCGTCAGAGTATTTGTGACCAGGAAGAAAGCGGATGGCCACGTCCACACAATACGCTGCGCAGATCTTGTTGTCTTCATTCCCTTTGTCCTTAAGCAGGGTGCGAATCCCTCGGTAAATATTTCCTAGGAGGCGATCCTTGCTGGTTCCGCTGCTGCCGTAGGCCTCAGCGTCCTGCTCAAGCTGTTCATAGGTAGTCTTGAAGGATTTGGCTTCTGGGTTAATGCGCCCCGCAATACCGAGGGCGTTTGACCGGAGGAGGTTGGGAACCTTTCCGTTCTTTTCCTCGGGATCAAAGTCACTGGCAATGCGTGCGAGGGCGGCGACGAGGCCCGATTTGTCGAATGCCCCCCGCCTTCCGAAGTCGAGCTCGTCTGTGTCGAAAAGTTCTGCCTCCATATCGGGGAGGTAAAAGAGAGTATCCTCCTGGGCCCGGAGGGAGGGCGCAAAGAGAAGAGCGCAGAGGGTGAGAGCGTGGAAAAGCTTTGAGTTCATCTGGTTGCTGAGAGAAATGCTAGGCGATCAAGGGGGGGCGCTAAAGCAAAAGCGTCGGAGGCCTGCCGGGGAAGCGCTCCTTCTTAAGGAAAGCGACCCTGATGCCTTAATTTGTGCAATTAAGGGGTGGTCTTTGCGCCGGCGGGCGGCTCAGGCTCGATGGCTTCACCCGTAAAAGGGGCCAGTTTCTGGCGGAGAGCCGTAAATTTTGACTGAAAGCGGCTATGATAGGTCGCAAGAGGAGTATCCCGGTAGTAGGTCACCCCATTCCGCAGGCCTCCATCGCGCTTCCCCTGCCCGAGGGTCTGGGTAAGTTGGGCTACTTCACGGGCCTCCTTGACCAGGTCGTTGTCATCGGGCGAGATAAATCTGGCGAAGCGCTCGATTTCGGCACTAGTGGATTCACTGGCAGCCAGCAGGCGCTTCGCGCTTAGCTGGGAAAGCGACAGTCGCGAGAACCCGCCGATGGGTTCGATAGCGCTGCGCACGATTCGCCCTGCAACCTCCCGCTCCACTCTGGTAGGTCGAAGGGTAGCATCCCCCTGGACTAGAAGCATTTTTGCGGAGTAGTGGAAGGGGGCCCTGATGGCGATCTTGGAGAGGCGCTCCCGGACCTTCGCATTGACGCAGAGCTGCCCAACATCCTTGTCTTGGCCGACCTCGCGAAGCTCTCCGTAAAGCTGAGAGGTCGCAGCCAGTCCTGCGGGATCGCTATTTTCGCTGGCGAGGTTCAGGGCGGTATCAATGGAGCTCACAATCAATACCTCCCATCGGAGAAAAAACGCAGGATCCTCCAAGGCGATCATGGCTCGTAATTCGGGCTCAAAATCCGGAGGGACCAGAAGGCGTCCCCCAGGGGAAATCCGAAGAGCGCGCAGGTAGCTCCAGCTCTGCCGGGGTCTGGTTAGAGATCCATCTGAAGCAACCTCTGCAACCAGGGTGACCCCGGGGCGGAGGGGCTTTCCGGTCAGCGCGGAGTAAATCAAGAGGGCCGCTGGCCCCGAGACTGCCTGGCCGTTATTGGGCGCGTAGCGATCGGTGCCGGTCGAGATATGCGCGACCCTGCGAATCGGAAGGTCGGGCCAACGTTGCTCGAGCACCTTCTGGACGTTTTCCCGGGCGGAAGCGATGTCCGGGAATTCGGGTTCCGGTTGCATGGAAAAGGAGAGAACGTCGGATTGAGGAGCCTCTACGATTTTCATGTCTAGAGCAACGATGCGCAGAGACCGCCGCCGATCTCCATCCAAGAGGAAGAGAGGGCTCTTCGTGCTGGCCTGTCCAAGAAGAATTGGTGGGCGCTCCACTGCGGGTGCTGGAGCAATCGCTGGTGGAGCTGGAGTCTTCGGCTCGGGGGTTGCCTTGTAGGCATCAAGGGAGGGAACAACCTTTTCCCATCGCTCCAGTTCGCCCTCTGGCTCGTGAAGCTTTACGAGCGGGTTCCGGGGGTTGATCACGGCCAGAGCATCGATAACGAGGGTTCCGAGGGTCTTCCCGGCCGCTCCTGAGTCAGGGTCCAGCAACCAATTCGCAATGCCCCATGCTTGGCGCAGAGGCTGATTGATGTCGCCCTCGAAGCGGTCAACTGCCTGACCTTCGCGCAGGGCTTTGTCGGTCTCCAACGCGGACCGGTTGGCTGGGTTGAGGCGGATGGCAAGGGCTAGCAATTGGGCGGTAGCACGATTTTGCTCCGCGGTGCCATCGGGCTCCCGGGTGGCAAGATCAGTCAGATGCCGGGAGAGCTCGCGCATTGTATCGGTATCGATTGGGATTCGATCCCTTGGGAACAGGATGGGGGCAGGGTCCGGGGCAATATAGACTGCTCCCGGCACTTGAGCGGGGATGAAGCAGAGGAGGAGGGCAAGGCAACACGTCCGCATGCAGGGGAATTCTCTCCTACCACTTTGCTTCGCGCAACCTTTTGCCTCCAGGCCCTGATCCGCTACACTGGCTCCATGCCAGAGGCAGAAGTAGATTCCTACAATGAGCTTACTCAGGATGAAGTGATGTTCTATGACACCGACGTCGGCGGGGTCGTGCACAATCTTGCCTATCTGAGAATGATTGAGAGGTGCAGGACGAAGCTCGCGGGAAAACTTGGCTTTGATTTACGGCGTATGGCCGAGACCCAAGTATATCCGGTTGTGGTCAGGACCGAGATAGATTACCGCCAGCCAGGCCGTCTCGGAGATTGTATCGAGACCTGTGGCAGGCTGGAAGAGTGGGGTCGGGTTCGTTTCTGGTGTCAGTTTAAGATGCGGCGCCCTTCAGACGGCGTCCTCCTGGTGACATGCCGCCAGCAGCTGGCCCTCGTCCAAATGCCTGCGGGGAAGCCTCTCAGGCTCGGGGGGCTTGGGGAAGAAGCTGGCTGAGCGCGGCCTAACGACCGAACATCTGGGTCCAGTGGGAGCCGTAGTTTCCAAGTCCGACCCTCCGGTGGCTGGGGCTGAACATGTTTTTGTGGTGCCCGGGAGAGCGGAACCATCCCCGGTTGGCAGAGCTCGGCTTGGTAGAGCCCATAAAGATGTTTTCCCCGCTGGAGCTCGTGCCGCACAGGGCAGCCCTCTGCCCAAAGGATTCCTTTCCCCTGACAGGGGAGGTGTGGCTGAAGAAGTTCATGTTAGCCATATCCTCCGAGTGACCCCGGGAGGCCTCACAGAGCTTCGGGTCAAGCACGAGGGCGCCGAGACCAATAAGAAGCCGCATCTGGTTGAGCTCCTCTACGCCCAAGCGTTCTGCCTCGGGAACCATCTCGGCCTCGGCAATTTTACGGTTGGCTTTCATCACTCGCAGGCCGTTGCGGTCGAGGTCGGAAAGGCCCTCGGCGACAGATTGCTCCTGAGCTAGGATGTTGGCCACGGACTCTGCATCCTCAATCGCGATAGCGGCTTTCAGTATCCCGTCACGAAATTGTCCGAGTTTAAGAATCTGGGATCGCTGGTTATCAAGCTTTGCTCCGGCAACCTTCAGAATTTTTTCACCGGAGGGCAGGAGGAGCTCCTTAAGCAGTGCAACCGCCGGTTCACTCTGGGCGATGAGAGCGCCCTTCATCGGCCCCTCCGCCATCATCCGGACGGAATGAAACCTCTCTCGAGCTTCTTTGATTGCCCGCTGGTTTGATTGCCTCTCCGCGCCAGAATGCTGATCCTCGGCTTCTTTGCGGAAAGCCTCCAAATAGGCATCCCGAAGGCCTGGCCATACCTTGTCATACTCCGACTGGAGGCGTTTGAGCTCCTTTGGTTCGAGATCGCTGAGTTGTTCAATCAGGTCCTCGAAGCCAACATTACGCTCCAGCCGGGTCTGGAGCGCGGAGAGAATTTCGTCGGTCGCGCGGGGAGCCGCCGTTACGCCAGATGCGCCTGGGAACAGGGTCAGCAGGAGGAGAATGAGGCGGCGCATACCAGTGACGGTAAACGCGGACCGCAGAATAGCGAACAGCTAAATTTCTTGGCAGAAGGCCTCTCTGCCTCGGCCCTCAGTGGGCGAGGCCCCTGCAAACAGGGGCCCCTAGTAAGGAGGGTTGGCGTTGTGGGCCTACCTTCGCCCGCCGAATGAGAATCTGAAGGACACTCCGGAGGAACGGCTTAGCGGGCGGGGGCTCCTAACGATTACGCGTGGAGGAGCGCATGGAATGGCACGTGGAATAACCGCCCTTGGTCTTGGGCTGTAGTAGCGGGAGCGGGTTTGGCAGGCATGACCGTGGGAAAGAGGGGCCCGGGCATAGGCGAAAATTGGGCGTCCGTGGTAGTCATAACCTCGGAGGTAACGCTTGGCGTAGACGGCTGGTCCGTAGGAGGGGCTCGCAGTTCGGAAAGTGGTATTATAACTTCGGCATGGTCCTGCCTCGGCACGAGGGGAGGAGAATATTCCGGTAAGCGCGATAGCCGTGACGGCATAAAGGATCTTCATTATAGGGAACTTTTCTGGGGTTACGCTTCTTTGGACCTCCACAGCGCAGAGTTTATTCAAGAAAACTTGCCGCAGTATGTCAGTTAGAGGCGCACTCTGGGAGAGTCGACTACTGGCTCATGCCGTAGATCTGTTCCAAAGTGGTGACAAGCGCCTCCCCGGATCTGGGTTCTCCATGGAGGACCTTCCCTCCCGCACACATTAATTTGGGGAGAAGAGCGTTAACTTTTTTGAGTTGGCCGAAGTCCTTGATGCTGGATTGCAGTATCTCTTTAACCCACGGGTCTTGCTCGGCAAGCTTCAGTTGGTCGTGGCCTACGATCTGCCCGACTGCGGCCTCGGCGACCTCTGGAGATAGATCCGTTATAGAAATTAGCTGCTCGTGGACCTCGGGCCATTTCCCAGGATTCGCTTTCCAGGCTGCCAGGCTCAGGCGAGCGAGCTCGCAGGCGTGCTGGTGCTTTGGGCTTTGGTTCGTGATGAATGGATTGCAGGCCTTGTTCAGAGGCACGGGAAGGAGGATCACACAAAATAGCCCGGGGTATTTTTCTTCAACGAAGTGAAGTTGCTCATGCATTTTGCGGCATGAGCTGCAGGTGTAGTCGAAATATTTGACCATGACATGCTTAGCATCGGGAGGCCCGAGGTGGGGCATGGTGACGGCATTGTAGAGCTTGCCCCCACGGGTGAAGGAGATTTTGCGACCGCCATCCTGTTGCTGCCTTCCCTCGTCCAGGAGGACTTCATCGCTGCTGGCATGGGTGTCAGGCTTCGGGCCGAGAAGCTGGCCCAGCGAGAGGGTTAGCAGGGCTGCGAGTGCCGCAAGAGGGGCAAAGCGCAGGGGGCCTTTTGACGGGGAAACGTCTTGGAGAGATCTCACCAGAACAATGGAGGTGACGATTCCGATGGTATGCATGGCAAGGCACCAGGGGCACACCGCCCTTATGGTGAGGTAGAGGATCCCGACAAACCAGAGAGCGGCGCCGGTAAGACAAATTGCGAGAGCTCCGTAGAGCGACCTCGAAGGGCGGAAAGAGGCAACTAGCAAGGTGAGGTAGATGACGAAAGCAAGAAGGCTGACCGGAATTCCGAAGAACTGTGACCACTCCGAGCCGAGGACACTGCCGCAGCCTGAGCCTTGGCCGCAGCCAGCAAGGGAGGAGGTTTTCCCGGCAAGCTTAAGTCCTCCGAGGTAGCCGCAGATGAGGAGACCGGCAAGGGAAAGGAAGCGAAGGACCAAAGGGGCTTTCACGGCAGCAGGAAGGGAAGGCGAGGCCTCAATGTTAAAATGGTCATTTCACGGCGCCGATCAACCAGGTGGCCAGCTCGTCGGGAGGGTGAAGCCCGTGGGGGTGATGGCCCTTGTCGGGCTTACGCCAGACCTTAACCGTTCCGCCTAGTGCTTCGTAGTTGCGGGCAAGGAGCGCTCCGTTTTCCTCGGCCGGGACAACTTTATCGGCCAGCCCCAGCACGAGCGCGACGGGAACTCTGTTCTCGGCCAGAGGCTTGAGAGTCTCTTTGCTGAGAGGCTGGAGGTGTTGTGGTGCGGCCTTGGCGGTCACGGCGTAAGCTTTCAGGCAACGCTGCCAGTCACGCTCTGAGAACTTGCCATTTTTCCCTCCGGGCCAGGAGTTGAAATCACAGACCGGGTTGTCGCCATACAGTGCAGCCACCTTTTCCGGGTTGGCGGACGCCCAGTTGAAGATGATCAGGCCTCCTCTCGACATGCCCTCCAAAACAGGGCGGGGGGAGAGGCCCTCCCGGACGGCCAATGCATGAAACTTGTCCCATCGTTTGACCGCTGCACTTGCTCCGAAGAGGTTGCCTACCTCGCAGTAGGCAAGGTGGAACCCCTTTTCCAGAAGCTGAAGGTCAAGAGCAGGCTGGTGTCCCCAGAAGCGAGCTCGCCATATCCATGGATTTCCTGCTACGGGCTGCTTTGGGCGGACGACGATACAGCGGGCTCCATCATCCGGGAGGGCGAAGTCCAGACGCTGATATCCGTTCCATTTCGAGGCCTTTGCCTTCGGCCAGGCCGCGGGAGCGAGAAGCGAGAGCGAAAAAAAGAGGACGGCAGCAAGTAAAGGCATAGCTTGGACAACAGGTCTCATCTCGGGTAGCATTTCCAACGTGTTTCGTCTCGCTCTAATTTCTCTAGCTCTTCTGACCTCGCTACCGGCAGCTGAGCTCACGGTGGCGTCCTTTAATATCCGTCTTGCTGCCAGGGGGGATCTGGGCACCCGCAGCTGGAAGGCTCGTCGGGACCTCGTGGTGGAAACGATCCGAAAGATGGATCCGGATCTGTTCGGGGTTCAGGAAGCTCTGCCCCAGCAAATGGACTATCTCACCCGGGAGCTTCCGGATTACCAGAAATTCGGGGTGGGTCGTGATGATGGCAAGAATCGCGGGGAATACTCGGCTGTCTTTATTCGCGCCGAGCGTCTCACGCGGGACGCTGAAGAGGGGGGGACTTTCTGGTTGAGCGGGACGCCGGAGGCCGCCGGATCGAAAAGCTGGGGGAACGGGATCACGAGGATCTGCACCTGGGCGCGATTGGTGGACCGGAAGACCGGAAAGGGGTTTTATTTCTACAACACCCACTGGGACCATCAGAGCCAGCCTTCCCGGGAACAAGCGGGCCGCCTGATGGCCAAGAGGATTGATGCGCGGAAGCGGATGGGCGAGCCCGTCGTGGTCACCGGTGATTTTAACGCTACCGAGACAAACCCGGGAGTGTCCTACCTGCTGGGGAAAAAGGTGGCGCTGGCAGGGGGGAAGGGCCCGGAGCAGTGGGGCAACCCTCTCAAGGCACCGTTTTTTGAGCTTCATCCCGAGGTCAAGGACCGCAACACCTTTAATCGTTGGAAAGGAGTGATTCCCGGTGCGCGGATGATTGACCATGTAATGGTATCCCCCGGGTGGAAGATTCAGAAGGCGTGGATCGAGTATCACATGCGGGGCAAGATGGTTCCCTCGGACCATTGGCCGGTGGCCGCGGTGATTCGTTGGGCGGATTAGCCCTAGGGGTTCAGGGCCCTTCAAATAATTGGTGGAGAATTGTTTCGGGGAAGCGTATTAAAGGCGAATGGTAGCGCTTTGTGTCACGCTGGGTGTCGTCCTAGGAGTTTTTCTTCTCCTTGTGGCGGTCCTTTACAACCGCTTCATCAGCCGACGGAATCGATTGCGCAATTGCTTTGCGGCCATGGACGTGCAGCTGAAGAAGAGGTGGGACGTGGTGCCCCAGCTCGTTGAAACGGTCAGGGGTTACGCCTCGCACGAACGGGAGTTGTTTGAACGGGTGACCAAGGCTCGGCGTGGCATCGAGCTGGCGGAGTCTGCCGGCCCGGAGCGCTTCAGTCATGAGCAGGATCTGGGGGCCGGGGTCGCCAAGGTCATGCTGCTGGCAGAAGGTTATCCCGAGCTCAAGGCGGGCGAGCAGTTCCTCAACCTGCAACGGAACCTGAGTGAGGTGGAGGCCCAGATCGCGGCTGCGCGTAGAGCCTTTAACGCGGCCGTCACGGACTGGAATGACGGCGTGGAGAAGTTTCCTGGTAATTTGTTGGCGAGGATCTTTGGCTTCCGGGCTCACGACTGGTTCGAGACTCCAGAGTCTCAGAGAAAGGTGACTAGCGTGCAGCTTTAGAGAGTTTGGAAAATGTCCGACTCGCAAAGGCAATATTCTGTGACAGACCTTTCCAAGGAGTTCCGGCGACTCGAGGACATCCGACAGCGTGAGAGGATACACGTCACCATGCTGTTAATCGTGGGAGTGCTTTTTGTATTGCTTGCGATCTGGGTGATGATTGTGGCCGCTGAGGGTCTCTCTGGTTACCTTTCTGCGGCTCTATTCATACCCGCGTTTTGGGGATTTTCCGGGGCGTCCAGAGCTCGAGGGCGCTATTGCGAGGCCTATAAGAGCCAAGTGATTCCCGCTCTGGTCCGGAGCCTCCAGCCGGACATGGACTACCAAAGTGAAGGGCATTTCAATGACGACTGGTTCTATAGAAGTGGGCTCTATGAGCAGTATTATAACATCTTTGAGAGCGAGGATGTTCTCAAGGGCTCTATCGGGGAGACCGAGGTCCAGATTGGCGAAATCAAAGTTCAATGTGAGACCACTTCGTACGAAAATGGGAAGCAGCAGAGAGAAATTGAGACGATCTTTGACGGCCTGTTCGCAGTCGCGGGGTTTCCTCGAGAATGCCGGGGGAGTATTTTTGTGGTCCCGGATTTTGCTGAGAAGTATTTTGGAATGCTGGGAGCAAAATTCCAAAAGGTGGGGTCAGGCCTGAATCAACACCTCCTGCGGATCGATAACCCGGAATTCGAAAAGGCCTTTATCGTTCGGGCCACGGATCCCGCGGAAGCCATAACGGTTCTGACCCCTGAGTTACAGGAGCAGATTCTGACGCTGCGGGCCCGATTTGGGAATGATCTTCGATTGGCGTTCAAGCCGTCCCAGCTCTTCATCGCCATCCCGAGCAGCAAGGACTGGTTTGAGCCAAAGATATCGCGGCCTGCTTCCTCCCACGCCCAAGTCTCGGCTCTCTCTCAGCAATTAAAGGCCTGTTTTAAGATTGTGGAGGATCTGAATCTCAATAAGAGCGTCTGGACAACGCCCGGGTCGCACGACACATGATGACGAGAAACCTCCCGCAAAACCCTTGAAAGCCGGGCTTTACCAGTAGGGTATACTCAGACATCAGAAATCCTCTCTCCAAGGTGACTGGAATCGTGGCAGGTCTCCTGCCCGTCCTATTGCTTTCCGCCCCCGGGCATGCCCGCGAGGCCGCGGTTGCCTCGAGCCATTGGGCTTGGAGCCCCTTGGGGCAGGCCGCCCCGCCGTCTTCTGGGGCACCACGGGCAAAGACATCGTTGGATCACTTTATTTTCTCAAGGCTTTCTGACTCCGGAGTTCAACCGGCTCCTGAAGCCGCCCCCCGGGAGTTGCTGCGGCGCGTCCATCTGGACTTGACCGGCTTACCTCCCACCCCTGCCGAGATGGAAGCCTTTTTGCGTGACCCCGGGGACGAGGCCTATGCGCGTGTTGTGGACGGTCTCCTGAGCCGTCCCCAGTATGGTGAGAGATGGGGGCGCCACTGGCTCGATGTGGTCCGGTATGCAGAGACGAAGGGCTATGAGCGGGATGAGTATAAGAAGTTCGTCTGGCGGTATCGCGATTACGTCATCAAGTCCTTCAACGAAGATAAGCCCTATGACCGCTTCATTCTCGAGCAACTCGCGGGAGACGAGATTGAGGGAGCGACTTCGGAAACCCAGATTGCCACTACCTTTCTAGCCCTTGGAACTTTTGATACGATTGCCGCAGATCGAGAGGTTGCGGTCTATGACACCCTTGATGATATCGTGGCCACAACTTCAATGGCCTTCCTCGGCCAGACCCTGCAATGCGCAAGGTGTCATGATCATAAGTTCGAGCCTTTTAGCCAGAAGGACTACCACCGGGTGCTGGCATCCTTCGAATCCCTCAATGTGACCGGAAGGGAGAGAGAAGTTGGCACCGAAGAGGATCGGAACCGATATCGCGAGGCAGCGGAGGCTTTCCAGCGTAGAACCCTCGATCCGCAGCGCGAGATCGAGGAGCGTTTCTGGGCTCCCATTCTCGAGCGCTGGGCGACGGATGGTTTGCCGGAGGGGCGTAAGGCGAAGTTGAATGAGAAGCAGCTAGCTCTTACGATTGAAGCGATTCCGCTCGCCCGAGATCAACGCTCCAAGGAGCAGCAGAACATGCTGGAGCGGGAGCGCAACCGGGTCCGTGGTGCGGTCCGGGAAGTGGCTACCGATGAGGAGCGCAAGACGATCTCAGAGCTTGAGCAACGGCTGAAGAGTCTTGAGAAGGAAAAGCCCCAGCCCATGATGGCCTGGGTCTATCCTGATAGCGCCAAACCTAAGCCAACGCACCTTCGTATCAGAGGTGACGTTCACCAGAAGGGCGAAGCCATCCCGTTCGGGGTGCCGGTCGCATTGGCCGCGGGAGGGCTGCAAGAACCACAGCCTACCGGCCATTCGCCGGGCCGCAGGCGTGCCTTGGCGGGGTGGATTACTGGGGCGCAGGCCCCTCTGGCGGCGCGCGTCATGGCCAACCGGGTATGGCAATATCATTTCGGGAAAGGCCTGATGGAGGATGGAAATAATTTTGGAGTGGAAGGGGGTTTGCCTACTCACCCGGGCCTGCTCGAGTGGCTGGCTAGCTCATTGATCGAGGGAGGCTGGAAGCTCAAGCCCCTGCACCGGCAGATTGTCCTATCCTCCACGTATCGACTCTCGGCCGCGCATCCGGCCCCGGGAAAGGACCCGGACAATGAGCTCTATTCGCGATGGCCTCTCCATCGTTTAGAAGCAGAGGTGATCCGGGATTCCATTCTTGCTGTAAGCGGGAAGCTCAACCCTGAGATGACGGGCCCTCCCATCTACCCGCCTTTTGCCGACAAGGTGGTTGGAGCCTCATCGGGAGCAGATTGGAAAAACTCGACAGAGGAAGAGGCGTCCCGGCGGAGCGTTTATGTTTTCGCCAAGCGCGCCATCCCGCTCCCGGAACTGGCGGTGTTGGACAACCCGGACTCTTCCTGTAGTTGCGCCAAGCGCGGTGTCTCGACCACTGCGGTGCAGTCTCTCCTGATGATGAATGGGCGCTTCATCAACGAGCAAACGGTCCATCTCGCGAATCGCCTGCGAGAACTGAAGGGGGAGGAAGTTCAGATCGAGGCGGCCTTTGATCTCATCCTGTGCCGTCCGCCAAGCACCCGGGAAATGGAGCAAGCGAAGGAATTTCTCGGAAAGGCAGCCCGGGAGCAGAAGATCGATCCACTCGCTTCGCTCGCGCTGGTGCTCTTCAATACCAACGAGTTCAGTTACCGCTAGGAACAATGAAGCCCTCTCCCCTCCCATTTCATTTCCCCTGCGGAAGGACTCGCCGGGAATTCCTCTGGCAGGCGGGGAATGGGTTCTTCGGAACTGCGATGGCCTCGATGCTGGCGCGGAATGGGGTGAAGGCTGGAGAAGTGACTCCCTCGACCCATTTTCCGGCCAAGGCCAAGAACTGCATCTTCCTCTTCATGGTCGGAGGGCCCAGCCACATGGACACCTTTGATCCCAAGCCGGTGCTGGGGAAGCGTCATGGAGAAGAGTATGATTTCAAGCCGGCCAAAGGAGTCAGCCAGAAGGGGAAGGGGAAGCTCAAGGGCTCTCCCTTTGAGTTCAAGTCCTGCGGGCAATCTGGGATCGAAATCTCCGAGCTTTTCCCGCACCTCCGCGAGCACGCTGACGACCTTGCGGTGATCCGGTCCACGAAGGCCGATAGCGCTGCTCATGGAGCGGCCTCGCTCCAGATGAACACGGGCTTCGTCCGGCAGGGGCACCCCTGTCTGGGGTCATGGGCCAACTACGGCCTTGGTTCGCCGAACAATAATATGCCCGGCTTTGTGGTGCTTGTGAATGGGGCTCCTTATTCCGGAGCTCAGAACTGGAGCTCCGGCTTCATGCCGTCTGGCCATCAGGGGACGGTGTTCAAGACGTCAGGGACTCCTGTGCCCAACCTGAACCCTGCGATGAATCGCTCCCAGGATACGCAGCGGGACCAGCTCGACCTTCTTGCGGTCTGGAATCAGGAGCACCAGAGCCATCTGCCGGTGAACTCAGAGCTAGCGGCCCGGATCGAGGCCTACGAGCTTGCCTACCGGATGCAGGCTCATGCCCCCGAGGCCGTCGACCTTTCCAAGGAAACAGAGTCCACCCGGAAGCTCTACGGAATCGGGGAGGGCGAGCCAGACCGTTTCGGCAAGAGCTGCCTGATGGCCCGTCGACTTGTGGAGAGGGGAACTCGCTTCGTGCAGCTTTATCACTCGAATTGGGACACTCATGGGGACAACGACAAGCGGCACCAGAAACTCTGTGGCCAGACCGACAAGCCCATTGCGGGTCTTCTTGCCGACCTCAAGGCTCGCGGCCTGCTTGATGAAACCTTGATTGTGTGGGCGGGAGAATTCGGGCGGACCCCGGTGGGAACCGGGGGACGCGACCACCACGCCGCCGGATTTTCGACCTGGATGGCCGGGGGCGGGGTCAAGGGGGGAACCATTCAGGGGGCCACCGATGAATTCGGGTTCCGGGTAACGGAGGGCGAGGCACACGTTCATGATCTGCACGCGACCATTCTTCACCTCATGGGCCTGGATCATAAGGAGCTTACCTATTTCCATTCCGGTCGCGATTTCCGGCTCACCGATGTCTTTGGACGAGTCCTGACTGACATTGTGACCTGAGAGGCGCCGGATCCTCTGCAGCTGGATAGAATGACGGAATCTTTCGTGAAGCAGATTGCGGCCTGCTTTAAGGTTGCAGAAGGGCCGTGCCTGAACCCGAAAGGAGTGGCCCGTTTTCCAGAGGAAAAGTGTCAGGGAGCCGCGGCAAAGTCGGACAGGCTACCGTTGCTTCCTTTCGGACCTGGCGGATTTCACCAGCCGCCCCTCCACGGCCCCTGACGCCGGCACTTTAGGGGTGAGGAGTGCTGATGCAAGACACGAGTTCTCTGTGGGAGCGAGGCCTTACTTCGTGTGCTTAAGGGTCTCAAAGAAGGAAGAGGCCATAGCCTCCCAGCGAGTTTTCAGGTCCTCAACCCGTTTGGGATACTTCTGGGCAAGGTTCGCAGTTTCGGTTCGGTCGGAGGCAAGATTGTAGAGCTCCCATGGATCACCCTTTGCGGCTACCAGCTTCCAGTCTCCCTTCCGCAGGGCGCGATGGCCCTCGTGGAGCCACCAGAGTTGCTCATGGAGGGGCTCCCCGTCGCCCGCGAAGGTAGGTTTCAGAGACCGGCCAGGGGCGGGCTCTTTTCGGGCAGGCTTCAAGCCGGCGAGATCAAGGAGGGTTGGGGCAAGGTCAATGACATGGGCCGGAGTGCGACGCAGGCCGTTGCCCCCTTTGATGCCATCGGGCCAATGCGCGATGAAAGGGGTTGCACTTCCACCCTCATGGACCCACGTCTTGTGACGGCGGAAGGGGGTGTTGCAAGCAGTGGACCAACCCGGGCCAAGACAAAGGTAAGTGGGGGCAGAGCCCGCGGGGGCTTTGGGGTCGTGGCCATCTCCCCGGACCATGATTTCGGCACTGGCCCCATTATCGGAGAGGAAAATCACGAGGGTGTTTTCCCATGCGTTCATGGCATGTAGCTGTTGCAGGATGCGGCCAATCTCCTTGTCCATCCGTTCCACCATTGCGGCGTGAATGGCCATCTTGGTTTGCTGGAAGGCTTGCTGCTTTTTGCTGAGCTCGTCCCACGGAAGAGGGCGATTAACCTCACCCGGGCCGAGGATTTGAAGATGCTTGGGAAAATGATAGGGAGGACCGACTTCTCTCTCCACCTCCGGGAGTGCTCCGCTCACGATTTTGAGTTTCTGGATTTGGCTCCACCGTTGGGCCCGGATTCGGTCCCAGCCTACCCGGTAGCGGGCTTCGCACTTTGCGATGTCCTCCGGCAGAGCATGCAGAGGAAAATGAGGGGCTGCGAATGCGACATATTGGAAAAATGGCGTGCCCGGGTGCTTGGCTGCGTGCTCTTTAAGATGGCCTATGGCGGCATCAGCGACCGCGATCGTTCCGTAGTAGTTTGAGTCCCGCTGGACGGGAGGCAGTTTCCCATCGTCCTTCCAGTGTGTTTGAGGACTGAAGAAGCGGCTCTGGTCCTTGAGATAATACGAATGCTCAAAGCCATTGTTGAGGGGCATTCCGTCAAGGTGCCACTTACCCGAATGATAACAGCGGTAGCCTGCTTGTTTGAGAGGCACAGAAACCAGCGGGGCCCATTTAGGTCGGTTCCCCCTGGCCCCTCTGGTCTGGCTCCCCGGAAGAATATCTCGGCGGATCTGTTGAGCGTAGTAGCCAGTGAGCAGCGCGGCTCGCGTGGGCCAGCATCGGGCCGTATTGTAAAACTGGGTGTAGCGAAGCCCTTGTTGGGCAAGGCGATCGAGGTGGGGGGTCTGAATCTCTCCTCCGTAGCATCCCAGATCAGAGTAGCCGAGATCGTCGGCCATGATGAGCAGCACATTGGGCGGGGGCGCGGCCGCTACCAGTCCGGATAGGCCGAGGAAGATGAGAAGAAAGGAGCGGGACATGAGG
>JAQWTV010000099.1 GCA_029242545.1 Roseibacillus sp. | reverse complement strand
AGGACCTGGAAATATTCCGTCCAGCCCTGACCGGACCAGCCGAAAAAATTGGCCACAACCTGAAATATGACCTGGCCGTTTTGCGCAATCATGGAGTCGAGGTCACCGGCCCTTTCTTCGACAGCCTCATCGCCCACACCCTTTTGCATCCAGACCAGCGCCATTCCATGGACTATCTGGCGGAGTCTCTCCTCGGTTATAGCCCGATAAAGCTGAGTGACCTGACAGGCAGCGATTCATCTGAAGCGGAAAAGGGAAGCACCCAAGGAGACCTTTTTCCCGAAAAGGACATTCTCGACGTAGCCTCGATCCCTGTGAAAAAAATGGCCCGTTATGCGGCCGAGGATGCTGACGTGACACTTCAGCTCGCCAACCTCTTACGTCCTGACCTGGAGGAGAAAGGGCAGCACCGGGTGTTCTATGATATCGAGGCCAGGGTTCTCCCCGTTCTGGTGGCAATGGAAGATGAAGGAATCGCCCTCGACCTCAACGTCCTGGCTTCCTGCGGGGAAACCATGCAGAAACGTATCGATATCCTTTCCACATCGCTGGTCGAACAGGCTGGAAGGGATTTTAACCTGAATTCTCCAAAACAGCTGGGAGAGATCCTCTTCGGCGAAATGAAGCTTGTGGAAAAGCCACGCAAGACAGCCACCGGTCAATACCGGACTGACGAGCAAACCTTGACCGCCTTGGCAGTGAAACACCCCTTCGTGGCAGACGTTCTCTCCTATCGTCAGGCCAGCAAACTTAAGTCAACATATGTCGATCGTCTCCCCGAGTGGGTTGCAGAGAAAGATCGACGTGTTCATACCCAATTCCACCAGCTGGTAGCAGCCACCGGCCGGCTAGCCTCCAGCGATCCCAACCTTCAGAACATTCCGATTCGGTCGGATCTCGGTCGTGAAATCCGAACTGCCTTCGTTCCTCGAGAAGGACGTTTCGTTCTTTTCGCTGCAGACTATTCCCAGGTCGAGCTTCGCATCATGGCTGCCATGTCCGGGGACCCGGGGATGATCGAAGCCTTTGAGCAGGAGGTTGATATCCACTCCGCAACCGCCGCCCGGGTGAATGGTGTCAGCCTGGGGGAGGTGGAGCCCACAATGCGCAGTGCCGCTAAAATGGTTAACTTCGGCATCATTTACGGGATCTCAGCCTTCGGCCTGGGGCAGAGGCTCGGTATTCCCAGAGCCGATGCGGGCGAGATCATTAATACCTACTTCGAGCAATACCCCGGGGTGAAGAATTATATGGATGAGACCGTAGAAGAGGCGAAGAGCTCCGGCTATGTAGAAACCCTCACCGGAAGGCGGCGCTATCTCCGGGATATCAACTCTGCGAATGCCACCGTTCGCGGTAACGCGGAGAGAGCGGCGATCAATACCCCCATTCAGGGTAGCGCTGCCGATATGATCAAAGTGGCCATGATCCACGTTCAGGACATTCTTGAGAGCGGCGGATATCAAAGTCGGATGCTTTTGCAGGTTCATGACGAACTCGTCTTCGACCTGCACGAAGAAGAGTTGGACATTTTGACACCCCTGATCACCGAAGCCATGCAATCGGCCTTACCCCTGCCCCACGGCGTTCCCGTGAGAGTCGATACAGGGACCGGAAACAACTGGCTGGAGGCCCATTAGAATTCCACCGCGACCAAACGCGGCGGAACTCTCAGATCGCCACGGCGGAGCGATTCCTGCCGAAATCTGACCCGAGAGGCATCGCTCGCCAGAAACGGACTGATTTCTAGCCATCGCTTCAAGCTAGGGTAAGATCTCCCCATCAAGATGAGTGTTTTCCGGGCAAAAGATCAGGTCGGCGGCTCTGATCCTGAACCGGAGGGACCTCTCCCATCCAGCAGCCAGCCTGCCCAAAAAAAATCTGGCCCCCGTCGATTCCTGCGACGTATCACAGCCTGCCTTGCCGGTCTCTTCGCCATTTATCTTATCTGGCAGGTTATTGCAGTCAGCCGTTACGGATTCCAGGATGACGGACGACAGGCCGATTGCGCGATCGTGCTCGGAGGAGCTGCCTGGCATGACAAGCCTTCCCCCGTCTTCCGGGAACGACTTAATCACGCAATAAAACTATATCTGGATGGCCGTGTTGGTGCCCTCGTCCTAACTGGCGGAAAGGGCGCCGGAGCTCCCTACTCAGAGGGCGAAGTGGCTCGTGACTACTGTCTCGAACGCAACGTCCCGGAGCATGCCCTCTTCATGGAAGGAAACTCCACAACGACCATCCAGAATCTGGAGGAGGCCGGGAAAATTCTAGATCGACAAAATTTTCGGAGCGCCCTTGTGGTAAGCGATCCTTGGCACCTCAGGCGTGGAGTGCTGATCGCCCGGCGGCAGGGCATAGCAGCATCACCTTCCGGCACCAGAACTTCCCGGTTCCAGTCCTTGAAATCTCGCAGCCGCTTCACACTTCGTGAGCTCTATCTCTACCACCGCTACCTTTTCCTGAACCGTTAGGATAGCGCCCCCTCCTCCGCCTCAGATCCTCGCGGGAAAGGTGCCCCCACAGAACCATGCCCTACTTGCGCTTTAACGAAAGGGTCGGCAGGCAGGCCTCCTCACCCTCCACCCCGGCACGTGGCACTAGGGTCCGCGAGTCCTTTACGAATCCCACCGGTCGGAGAGCCGCCTTCATTTCCACATCAAAATCTTTCATAGCCCTCTGCAGACGATTCACCACCTCTGAATGCTGCTGCGCAACGTCTCTCTTCTCCCCTATATCGGACTCAAGGTCATAGAGCTTCCCATCCTGAAAACATTTCCACCTGCCTGAGCGCACGGCCCGCAGGTTATCAGCCTGGTGATAGAAGAAATACTCGTGCGGACTCCTGGCTCTATCCCGGCCCAGGAGGATTTCAGAGATGTCTTTCCCGTCAATCGGCAGGCTATTTTTCCTGCGGGGAGCCTTCGCCATTTTTTCAAAGGTTGGAAGTAGATCCATTGTCTTGACCAGATCAACAACCTTGGCATCTCGTAGAACAGGAAGATTCGGGCACTGAAAGCGGCGCAGAGCAGGCCACATATCATTCGAGTATGGAATGCCGAAGTAGGCATCAAATCCCTGCGCCGTTGGCAGAAATTCCGGCTGATCTCCCAGGTGCCACTTGCCAAAGCATCCCGTGGCATAGCCCGCGGACTTGAACATTTCCGCCATGGTCCACTCCTCAGGATTTAGACCATGCGGATCACCAGGAAAAAGGACAATGTGCCCTGAACCCTTTGCCAATCCGACCCGCCTGGGGTAACACCCGGTCATGAGAGCCGCGCGCGCAGAGGTGCACACCGGGGCCGCCGAATAAAACGACGTCAGCTTGCGCCCCTCGCTCGCCATTCGGTCGAGGTGAGGGGTATCATTGAGCTGAGATCCAAAAGGGCCAATGTCCCCGTAGCCCATGTCGTCGATGAAAATCACAACGATATTCGGCTTCTCCTTACCCGGCGCACCACTGATGACGGTTAAGAATAGGATCAGCCGAAACATTTTCATCAAATACAATTTAGATTGGCCCTCACGTCTCTTTTGATTCCTACCCCGCTTTCAAAGGGGACAAATCCCTCACCATGATATCCTTGAAGCGCACCGTGAGAGTTCCTCCACCATGCACTTGAAGACCAATATACCCCTCAAGCGGAATCTCGGGATCCTTCTCCGTATAATCGGCACAGGCGACATCATTGAGCCACATGCGGATGCGTGGACCTTCACAAATAATGCGGTAATGATTCCACCCATCTGCCTTCACCGCCTTGGCGAGAGCCTCGGGATCAAGGACTTGGGAGATAACCTTCCGACGCCGTGATTCATCGTAAATCTTTCCCCAGTAGTTCTTCGCTGCATCCGCTTGATAGCCAATCATCTCGTGATGGTTGGCGATACGCTGGCTTCGGATCTGGATGCCGGAATTAATCCCGCCCTTCACTGGCGTGATCTTGAACTTCAAATTCAATTCGAAGTCTTTGTAGGACTTATCAAACACGCAAAAAGTGTTGTGGGGAACGTGCTCATCGAGCGATCCCCCCTCGATCGCGCCATCGGCCACTTTCCACCACTTTTCCTCGCCCTTGTTGACATTCCATCTCTTCAGGGTCTTTCCGTCAAAGAGGACCTCGGCCTTGCTTTCCTTATGGTTATCAGCGGAGGCGACCGGGAAAACCAAAGACATTGTTCCGGCGAGAACTGCTACCAATCTTATCATGTCCGCACTCTGAGACATATCGGCAGGCCTGTCCAGAACGAGACCGTCTCTAGGCTGAAGGGTGAGGGCCGCCCTCTTCCATCAGCTCCAGAAGTTTTCGCACACAGGCGTTGGCGAATTCCACGCTGTTGATCTCAGCCTCTAATACATGCACCTCTACCTCGGCCTCTTCACGGATCGCTTTGAACAGCTCAGCGTCGGCTGCAGAATCATGAAATGCCTCACCGGGAGCACTGATTAAACTGATCGCCCTGGCCGGTATTAGGATAGCGGTTGGCGCTTTGTTTGCGTTGGCTTTCCGCGCCAGAATCCTACCAAGTTCGTCACACTCTTCCGCACTGGTGCGCACAAGGGTAACCTGAGGGTTGTGCTGGTAGATCGCGCGACCCTCGAGTTGCTTCGGCACCGTGTCACGCTCCCCAAAGTTGATCATGTCGAGACATCCGGGCGCTAGGACTGCAGGCACTTTCGCCTTAGTCATGGCATCAAGCCGGCTGGACCCGGCTGTCAGCATTCCACCAGCCAGTTCATCCGCCCATTCAGTGGTAGTCACATCGAGAATTCCAGCCACCATCCCGCTCTCAATGAGAGCCTCCATGGTTCTACCCCCTGTTCCAGTGGCATGGAAGACCAGCACCTCATACCCTGCCAATTCCAGTTGCTCACGAGCCATCGAGACGAGATCGGTGGTATTGCCGAACATGCTGGCGGCAATGATCGGACGGGCATCACTGACATCGACCTTGCTATCCACCATTCCCGAGATCGCCCCCGCCGCCCGTGTAAAGACAGTTCGGGAGACCGAATTCAATCCCGAAACATCTACGATACTGGGAATCATGACAATGTCCCGGGTGCCTACATAGTGAGCGGTATTTCCACTCGCCAAGGTAGAAACCATGATCTTGGGAAACCCTATCGGGAGAGCCCTCATCGCTGCAGTGGCAATAGCCGTTCCGCCTCCTCCCCCGAGGGAGATCACTCCCTCGATCATTCTATTTTCTACCAGTTGCGCCAGCAGGATGGGAGCGGCACTCGACATTGCCGCCACACATTCACCCCGATCCTTCCTGTCCAGAATCGGCTGCAGGTCAATCCCTCCGGCCTCCGCTACTTCGAAACGGGACACTCCTGGTCTCACTCCCGGGTCACTACCGGTCCCAACATCAATAAAAAGGACCTCATGCCCTCGCAACCGAATCTGCTCCGCCACGAAGGCATGCTCCGCGCTCTTGGTATCAAGAGTTCCGAGAACCGCGATAGCCGACATGGTTACTTCCGCTTGACTGGGATAGACTTGAACTCCCGCGTGAGACTGGTGAGGGAGTCTTCTACTGCCATCCGCTCAAGGCTCGAGGCCCCCACGAACCCTACCGCATCAGTATGCTCGTTGATGTAGGCAGCATCTTCGGGCTTGGAGATTGGACCCCCATGACTGAGGTAGATCACATCGTCCCTTACAGTTTTCCCTGCCTCGATAATTTCCTGGGTCCGCGCCGCCGCATCTTCAAGCGTCATGGTCGCCTCCACGACCCCAATCGATCCTCCGATGGTCGTCCCCACATGAGCAATAATGGCATCGGCACCAACTTCTGCCATGTCCCGGGCTTCCTCTGGCGAACCAACGTAGACGATGGAAAAAAGGTCCATGCGGCGGGCCAACCCAACCGTCTCAACTTCCTTCCTTACGCTCATCCCGGTCTCCTCAAGAATCTGCCGGAACTTTCCATCCACGATCGAATGAGTGGGAAAATTATTCACCCCGCTGAAACCCATCTCTTTAACCTGACCGAGAAAATGCCACATCCGCCGCCGGGGGTCGCTCCCATGGACTCCACAGATAATCGGCACCTCTTCCACAACGGGAAGAACCTCGAACTCTCCGATCTCCATCGCGACGGCATTGGCATCCCCGTAAGCCATTAGTCCCGCCGTAGAACCATGCCCAGCCATCCGAAAACGACCGGAATTATAAATGATGATAAGATCAGCCCCCCCTTTCTCAATAAACTTGGCACTGATCCCAGTCCCCGCACCTGCTGCAATAATGGGTTCTCCCCGCCCCAGGGTATCCTGGAGGCGCTCGATCACTTCTTCCCGCGTGTAGGGGTTTCCTTTTCCAGTCCAAGGGTTCGGCATTGATTCAAGACAAGATTGTTGCCCTCCCCTTAGCGCTCTGGTCCTCCGGTAACAAGCCTCCGATCCCCCCACTTGACCCCGGGGTTACAGTCTAGCCATGAACCCCGCCGGTCGGTTTCTCCTCATCCTCGGCTCCTTTCTCCCCTCCCTTCTAATGGCTGATCCCGTTCCGCCCCGCGCCAAGCGTATCCCACACCAGGTGGTTGCTCCCCATGGTCACACCCGCGATGATCCATATTACTGGCTGAGGGACCGGGATAATCCCGCTGTCATCTCTTACCTCGAGGAAGAGAACGCCTATACCTCCAGCATGCTCAGGGATACGGAGGACCTCCAGAAGGTCCTATTCGATGAAATTGTCGGACGAATCGTGCAGGACGACTCATCTGTTCCCTACCGTGAAAAAAACTATGAGTATTATCGACGCTATCGCAAAGGCGACTCCTACCCCCTCTCGTGTCGTCGGCGCGTTGGAACGGACAAGGAAGAGATCATGTTCGATATCCCCTCCATGGCCAAAGGGCATGAGTTCTATCGTCACCGCACAGGAGAACTGAGCAGTAACGAAGAGCTTGTCGCCTTTTCGACCGACACCCGGGGCCGCCGCATCTATACCCTCCAATTCAAGAACCTCACAACCGGAGAGATTCTTCCCGACAAACTGGAACACGTGACCGGTAATCACGCTTGGGCCAATGACAACAAAACGGTCTTCTATACCCGTCAAGATCCCGAAACTCTGCGCTCCTACCAAGTCTACAGACACGTCTTGGGATCTCCGGTGCAGAATGATGTCCTAGTTTTTGAGGAGAAAGATGAAACCTTCCGATGCTACGTCTACAAGACCAAGTCAGGCCGCTTTATAGTAATTGGATCCAGCCAGACTCTGTCAGACGAATTTCTCCTCATTGAGGCGGATCAACCAGATGAGAAACCGCGGATCTTCAATCCCCGGCGGCGCAATCTGGAATACAGCATCGACCACGTTGGCGATCGGTTTCTTATCCGCACTAACAAGGAGGCTCCCAACTTCAGGCTGATGAGCACCCCCGCAAAAGACACTGCCGAGAAAAACTGGCAGGAAGTCATTCCCTCGCGTGACGATGTCTACCTGAGCAGCGTCGAGGTCTTTCGGGATTATCTAGTGGTAACGGAGCGACACAATGCCCTGAATCGGATCCGCATCCGCAATGCAGACGGACAATGGCATGAGGTCGATTTCGAGGAGCCTGCTTACTCGGCATCACTCGGGGTAAACGCTGAAATGAACACGGAGATGCTCCGTTTTAGTTTTGAATCAATGCGAATTCCCGACAGCACCTTTGATTACAATATGAGGACACGGGAAAGGTCTCTTCTCAAGAGGCAGAAGGTCCTGGGCGGGTTTAACAGTAACGAATACCGCACCGAGCGATTGGATGCCCCCGCCAAGGATGGCACGAAAATCCCCATCTCGCTGGTATACCATAAGAGCGTGAAGCGGGACGGGACTGCTCCACTGTATCTCTATGGTTACGGCTCCTACGGATCCAGCATGTCGGCTGGGTTTCGGAGTACTATGTTGAGCCTGATCAACCGTGGATTCGTCTATGCCATCGCCCACGTCCGCGGCGGACAGGAACATGGACGCAGATGGTATGAGGATGGGAAGCTCATGAAAAAGAAAAACACCTTTACGGACTTTATTGACTGCGCCGATCATCTCTCCAAAGAACAGTATGCTGATCCAGATCGATTGTTCGCAGGCGGCGGTAGCGCGGGAGGGCTCCTCATCGGAGCCGTCGCCAACATGCGTCCCAAGATGTTTCGGGGTCTCATTGCTGATGTTCCCTTCGTAGACGTGGTCACCACCATGCTCGACGACACAATCCCTCTCACCACTTTCGAATACGATGAGTGGGGAAATCCTTCCGAGAAGGAAGCCTACCACTACATGCTGTCTTATTCACCCTACGACAATGTTGCGGCAGTTGACTACCCTGCCCTTCTGATCCTAGCGGGGCTCCACGACTCCCAGGTCCAGTATTGGGAACCAGCTAAATGGGCGGCCCGACTCCGCCACCGATCCACCGGGAGTAATCCCGTCCTCCTCAAGACTGA
>JAQWTV010000097.1 GCA_029242545.1 Roseibacillus sp. | reverse complement strand
GCTGCCCCTTGACACGGATAGCAATCAACAGGACACTGGAAGCAGACAGGGGAGCCCTACGCACGCAGGGCTGAGAGTTTCCAACGCGTGGAATGAACCCTCCGAACCTGATGCGGGTCATACCGACGCAGGGAGTCTGTTCTATCCTGAAACGACTCTCATCGTCACGTGGTCCGCGTGGCGATTCTTGTTTTACAGCAATACGGTCATGATCAGCCCCGAAGAAAACGGAACAAGCGAGCCAAGGGAAAGCCTCTTCCCGGCATCCAAGCGGATTTACGTCCGTGGAAATATTCATCCTGAAGTGCAAGTCCCTCTCAGAGAAATCGCTTTGGAAGAAACGAATCATCCCAATGGCAGGGTCGAGCAGAACAACCCTATCCGGGTCTATGACTGCTCAGGACCATGGGGAGACCCTGCCTTCAGCGGAGAGGTTACCGAAGGCCTCCCCGCTCTTCGCCAAGAGTGGATCCGTAAACGTGGTGACGTCGAAGAATACAATGGTCGATGCGACCGCCCAGAGGACAACGGTTACATCTCCGACGAACACGCACGCAGATTTAACGAAAACAAGAAGGCAAGGAATAAGCTGAAGGAGTATCCTGGCTTGAAACGACAGCCTCTCAGGGGCGTGGATCATCCGGTGACTCAGCTCTGGTATGCACGTCAGGGCATCGTTACCCCCGAGATGGAATTCATTGCCATCCGTGAAAACCTTGGCAGGACAGCCGCCTATGAAGCCTCGCACGACAGCTACCCCGGCGGTCCTGACGGCATGAATACCACCCCAGACGGCTACAACATGCCGCGCCCGTCCGAAATCGATCCCTTGAAGCAGGTGCCGAGAAACTCCCTTAGCCACCAGCACCCCGGCCAGAATTGGGGAGAGAAGCTTCCCGAGATGATCACTCCCGAGTTCGTCCGGGAGGAGGTTGCTGCCGGCCGGGCCATCATTCCCTGTAATATCAATCACCCGGAGAACGAGCCGATGATTATCGGCAGAAACTTTCTAGTAAAGATCAACGCCAACATCGGAAATTCTGCGGTGGCATCAACGATCGATGAGGAGGTCGAGAAAATGAAGTGGTCCACAAAGTGGGGCGCTGACACGGTGATGGACCTTTCTACTGGCAAGAACATCCATGCCACGCGGGAATGGATCATCCGGAATTCCCCTGTTCCGATTGGAACAGTCCCCATCTATCAGGCTCTTGAGAAGACCAATGGGCGGATTGAGGATCTTACGTGGGAACTCTTCCGAGATACTCTCATTGAGCAGGCAGAACAGGGAGTAGACTACTTTACCATTCATGCAGGAGTCCTCCTGCGCTTCGTTCCGCATACCGCTCGCCGGATGACTGGAATCGTCTCACGGGGTGGATCTATTATGGCCAAGTGGTGTCTTCATCATCACAAGGAGAATTTCCTCTATACCCATTGGGACGACATCTGCGACATCTGTGCCACCTACGATGTCAGCTTTTCAATCGGGGACGGGCTCCGTCCCGGGTCGATTGCAGATGCCAATGATTACGCCCAGTTGGCCGAACTGGAGGTGCAGGGAGAACTTACTACACGCGCCTGGGAAAAGGGATGTCAGGTCATGAACGAAGGACCCGGACACGTTCCCATGCATCTGATCCAGGAAAACATGCAAAAGCAGATCGAGTGGTGCCATGGGGCTCCTTTCTACACTCTTGGCCCCCTGACCACCGACGTGGCCCCCGGATATGATCATCTGACCAGTGGCATCGGGGCTGCAATGATTGGCTGGTATGGATGCGCGATGCTCTGTTATGTCACCCCAAAGGAACACCTTGGCCTGCCTAACCGGGATGATGTCCGAGAAGGCGTCATCACTTACAAGATCGCTGCTCACGCAGCAGACCTCGCCAAGGGGCATCCTGCTGCTCAGGAGCGCGACAACGCTCTTTCGAAGGCTCGCTTCGAGTTTCGTTGGAACGACCAGTTCAACCTCTCACTTGATCCTGACAAGGCGCGGTCATTCCATGATGAAACCCTTCCCCAGGACGGGGCCAAGACCGCTCATTTCTGCTCGATGTGTGGCCCTACTTTCTGCTCCATGAAGATCACCGAAGACGTCAGGAAATACGCAGAGGAACACGGGATCACCCCGGAATCTGCTGTTGAGGAGGGAATGCGCGAGAAGTCTCAGGAATTCGTGGACACCGGCGGGCAAATCTACAGCTAATACCTGAAACAGTCTGCCGCAGAGCCACTGGCTCAAGGAGCTCCGACCAACCCAGCTTCTCCTACCCTTGGAGGAGGGCTCTCAGATGCTTTTCGAATTCACCTAAATCTGCCTCGGTCGGCTGATATCCTGGTGTCTCAGGCTCAAGGCCAGGTCTGCCATACTCATCGATTAACCAGACCGCCTTCACTCCATCGCTGAAAGTAATGCCTCCACTGGCCATGGCACCAGGCCGCGCAACCTCATCGGTTGTAAATTCCACGGAATTTGCTGAGGGCTCGCCTAGAGGGGCATCCCCTCCAAGAGCTTCTGGAGGCCCACTGAACGCCACTTCTTCCTGCTTCTGAACCTCCTGTGCTTCATCGGGAGAATCAGTTTCCTCTTCCTCCTCCACCTTAATCTCGATGCTCAGATCCAGCACCAGAAGACGGGCATCCATATAAGTAACATTCAAGCCAAGCTCACCCTTGAGACGCTTCTGAATGTCAGACAGGTCTGCGCCCTCTTCCGCCCATTGCGCCATGGCTGCTTTTTGTTCCTCGGAAAGGTCGCTGCTACTAATCATATCTTGTCCTCAGGACTGCTAGATTGAAGGATCTCCATACGAAGACCCAGCATCACCGCTTCAATCTACTTACCTCCGCCCTGGAGGGCCACGGAACCCACGGCCCACCTCTTCCCCAGCAGCAGCCCGCTCAGCCATCTCAGAGATTCGCTCGCGTGAGTCCTCACCAATTGCATCCGTGGTCTCAAGATATTGTAGAGTTGCTTCAGGATCTTCCCTCGCCCACTCATACGCAACCCTTGTCACTGCTCGCTGGCGGTCGTCCTCGCCTGAGATGGTTTCGGCCAACCTGATTGTCTCCGCTGGGGGAGCGTCCCGGTTTCCGTAAACGTATCCCTGCACGGCATTGTCTCTTACCTCTCCGGCATCCTGAGAGTCAATGTAATCAAGAACTCGCTCAGGATCCTCTCGCGCAAGAGCACCAACGACGCGTCCGATACCTTCTTCCACCGCATTATCACTTCCCGACTCTGTCAACCATTCAAAGGCTGAGGGTGCATCCTGACGGGCCCACTCCCTGCTCACTTCGGCTACCAGCTCATCACGCTCTTCGCCCGCGGGAAGTTTCGCGGTTTCCTGAGCCGCCTGAGAGGGGCTGGCGTTCGCCAGAGATTCAATGGCCGCAAAGCGCACCTTCCCCTGCTCGTCACTGCTTAAGCTATTGATCCACCGGTCTGCGGCCGCGTAATCACTAATAGCCCAAGACTCTGCAATTGATTCATACGCATCACCTCTGGCATTGTCGTCGAGGGTTGCCGCCATTCTCAGCGCTTCCTGAGGGTCCTTCTGTGACAGCTCATTGAAAATTCCTCCAATAGCATCTGCCGCCTCTCCCTCCTCAAGAGTTTGCGCCCACTTGAGGGCTGCGTCGGGATTCTGCTTGGCCCACTCACCGGCAATCATCGCCGCAGTATCGCCCTTGCCTCTGCCGCCGGGGCCCATGCCGAATTCATTCGGGTCGTTGGAATACTCGCGGGCCAGGGCCTCGGGATTGGAAGCCGCCCATCCTGAGACTGCTCCGGCTCGCGCCATGAACATCTCCGGGAAGCCCATCTGCTGACTGCGCTCCCAGGACCCCTTGGGGTCATTCTCCGCCCAGCGTGAGAACAGGAGATTCATCGCCAGCATCCGCTGGGACATGGGCAGGCCCTGAAGCTTCTGAACCTCTCCCTCGAACTCACTCGGATCGAGATCTGAGTAATATTCGAGCAGACTCATAATCCTGCTTGTCTGACCTGGCTCAGCCAAAATTTCGCGCAGACCTCCTGATGACCGAGCCGCACGTGGAGTATCATTCCCTGAATCTACAGCCGCTACAGTCCCCCTGTTACTAGTAGACTTCTTAGTGCGCACCTCTACTCTTCCATCTCCCTCCGGGCTCGCTTCGTTACTGCCGCTGCCAACCAGATATCCACCAACTCCGCCAAAGAGAAGGGCCCCTACTGCGATGAGCATACTCGTTTTCATGGCCCTTTGATGCGCTCAATCTAAGTCAATGACGACCATAAAGTTGCAAAGTTGAGCAAGAATCACTTCAAAGAGTAAGATTTCAGGATCCTACCTACAGGAAGATCTCGAAGGCAGCTTGCCAGCCCCTCCTCCGCCTATCATTCTGATCGGCATGCAGAGTCCGTCCAGTTTCAGCGTCCTCTTTGTCTGCTGGGGCAATATCTGCCGCTCTCCTGCTGGTGAAAACGTGTTTCAACATTTGCTGCAGGACCACCATATGGTGAACAGGATCACCTGCGACTCTGCCGGCACTATCGATGCTCACACAGGCAAAGCCCCAGACAAGCGTATGCGTGACACCTTGGAAAAACGGGGCATCTCGGTAAGTGGTTCTGCCAGAAAAATCTCCGTCGATGATTTCAGAAAATTTGACCTGATTCTCACCATGGACGACTTCAACCGAAAGGAAGTCTTGTCCATTGCTCCCGATGTGGAGGCCCGCGCAAAGGTCCAACCCTTCACCAGCTTCTGTGAGAATCACGAAGCGAGTGAAGTCCCCGATCCCTACTACGGTGGATCGTCAGGGTTTACCCTTGTTGCTGACCTGATCGAGGACGGCTGCCAGAGAGTGCTTGATCATATTGAGAAGCAACTCTCCTGAAATGACCGATCTCGATACTATTCGCGGGATCATTGCAGGCGAAACCGGTCAGGAGCCAATAGGAGATCCACAAGCCATCGGGGGAGGATGCATTAACGAGACATATCGCCTCGGGGATTACTTTATCAAAACCAACACCCCTGACCGGGTTAACATCTTCGAGGTTGAGAAACTGGGCTTAGCTACGCTGGCAGAAACCAGCACGGTCCGCGTTCCCACACCTCTCTGTTGCGGGGACACCCAGAAGAGATCCTTTCTCGTTCTGGAATTACTCCCTCTGGGAAACTCCAATGACTTCACCTACGACCGCCTTGGTCGGCAACTCGCCAGTCTTCATCGCGTAACCGCGGCCGACTTCGGGTGGACCCAGGACAACTATATCGGCACTACCAGACAACCAAATTCCCACGTGGAATCGTGGGTGGATTTTCTCAGGGAGCATCGAATCGGCCATATGCTCCGGCTGTGTGAAGCTGCGGGATTCTCCTTTCGCGGGGCGATTACTCTCCTCGACAACCTTGACCGCTTCTTCGAAAGCTCTCCTTTTCCCTCCCTGCTGCACGGGGACCTCTGGGCCGGAAACGCTGGCGTCCTGAATACTGGTGAACCTGTAATCTTCGACCCTGCTATCTATTTCGGCGACCGGGAAGTAGATCTTGCCATGACTCGGCTTTTCGGAGGCTTTGATGCCTCTTTTTACCGATCCTACGAGGAGGTCTGGCCACTACCGCCAGGCCACGAATTCCGAACGGACCTCTATAATCTCTACCACGTTCTCAATCACACTATCCTCTTTGGAGGAAGCTACGGCAATCAGGCGCAGTCCATGATAGACGCGCTTCTCCGACATCTCTAGCTCTCTAGGACAAGGACACCCTATTGACCCAAAAGGATAGTCTCATTGGCTAAATTGCCCCCCTGCCCCATGAGGTGCTCGGCAAGAAACTCTCTGACCTTCTCGGTAAGTTTCTTACTACGAAATCCGTGGCCGGAGTCCTTCATGGCAAGGAAGATGTAGTCCACCTCGTGTTTTGCGAGACCCTTACAAAGTTCCACCGATTGCTGATAGGGAACCAGCATGTCCTTGGTGCCATGAGCGAGGAGCATGGGAGCATCGCTGGAGCTCACATGACTGACCGGAGACGCATTCATCGCAACCTTCTTTTTTTCCAGCAGGGCGCCGCCCACGAGCTTGCCCTCTGGGGAATCCGCAGCACTGTGTTTGATATTACTCGGGTAGTTGTCCATGGTGAGCAGGTTGGATGGACCGAAATAGTTCACCACACACCTGATACTGGATTTCTGATCAAGGTGTTTGCCTAGTTTTCCTTCCAGCTCTGGAACATCACCGGTGACTCCCAGCATTGACACGAGATGACCTCCTGCACTCGTTCCCCAGACTGCGATCCTCTCCGGATCATAACCATACTTTCCGGCGTGAGCCTTCAACCATCGAATCGCCGCCTTGCAGTCGTGGATCTGGGACGGCCAACTAGCTTCGTTGGTCAATCGGTAATTGATCGCCGCGCCTGCAAATCCTGATCCCTCAAGAAATGGCTGCAGACGCCTGAAGGCTCCCCCCTTACTTCCACCCCTCCATCCCCCGCCATGGATATAGACCAGAAGTGGCCTGGGCTTCTCGGATTGCTCCCGGGGAAGGAACAAGTCGAGCATCTGGCGCTGGTTCCCGGACCCGGCATAATCCTGATCACGCACCGTTTGATAATCCGGATGAGCCTGTTCTCTCTGCCCACCTTCACTACGCCGATTAAGGAATGCCTTATGCTCCGCAAGGGAAATGACCCCGTCCTTGTCGGTGTCAACCCTCTCAAAATTTCGTCGCGCATTGGGTGGCAGCTCTTCCTTCTGGAGCTTCCCATCCTTGTTCCGGTCCCACTCCTGGAAGCGATCGGCATGTGCCGGAAGCGAAAGAAAGGCACATACAACCCCAAGAAAAAGTGATCTCATGCCGGATTGAACCACGATGAGAGCCAACAGTAGCACCTAATTATCATGTTGGCGGAAATTTACCCGTTGGGTCATCAAAAGCTCACTGACTTTTCGACTTCCCTGAGAAGGTCATCCGCAGGAACGCGATCAAGTCAGTGGCATCCTGTGGATTGATCTGCGTATGAAGATTTGCGGGCATGAGGGAAAGCTCGGAAGCCGTCATCTTGATGATGTCCTTACGAAGAATGACATCGGTTCCGCCATCGACACGATTGAGGATCACACTGGTGGGCGACTCGGAAGCAAGAACCCCCGCGTAGGCCTTCCCTCCGGCAGCTGAGATCAGATAGAGTTTATATTCCGGCTCAATTTTTCCGTTTGGATCAAGGATATCCATCAGGACGGATTCATCCGGCTTGCCGGTGATACTGCCGAGCGAAGGACCAACTTCGTTTCCCTGGTCCCCAAGCTTATGGCATACGATGCAGTTCGTCTGATAGACAACCTTCCCCTTTGCAGGATCCGCCTTGTTGTTAAGCGCTCCGCGATAACGTGCAATGCGGGCCGTAAGTTCGGCTTCCGTGGAAGACTCCTTGAAAAGCCTGCTTGCACGCGCTGCGAGATCGGCATCTGGAATAGCTTTCAATAATTCCCTTTGCACTCCGGATACGTCGCCAGGGTGAACGACCCCATTTTCGATTGCCTCAATTAATGCATGAAGCCGGTTTTTGCGGGCGAAGATTGTGCGGAGGACTGCGCTCCGGGATGCTGGCGAGAACCCTGGCCAACTCTTAAGAAAAACCCCGGCAGCGCGCTCATCTCCCGATACGCCAAGGGCTGCTATAGCTGAAGCCTGAATAGAGGGAGGCTGCCTTGAATCCAGGAGCTTGGAGGCTACTGGCGACAAAACCTCAAAGGGCGCACTAGCGAGGATTTGCAGAGCCTCCCTTCGTTTTTTCAGCTCACCACCTGTTTCGAGGGCGGTCTCCGCCGCCTCTGCAAACATTGCCGTTAGACGATCAGCCTCCGCGACCGGGAGCTCGGCTGCAAGCTTGGCAGCAAGTTCCCTGACCTGCGAATCACTGCTACCGAGAAAACTCGTTAGAGAAGCCCATCCATCGACGGACTCCGGAGCAGGTGCCCCACCCCGTGAGATGCTACCCACAAAACCAGTTAGACATGCCTTTTGAACATCATTGTCCAGTGATGACACCAAGCGAAGGGCGGCCGCCATTTGCTCCCCATCCCTTCGCCCACCAACGGTTTTTGCCAAGGGCTCGAGCAAGGCCTGGGCACCCGGGCTCACCTCAAGACGGCCTAGCAGCCCGAGGAGAAGACGGCCCCCGTTCCGGTTGTTTGCGGAACTGAGGATGGCCGTAGCCATCCAGCGATCGCCTCCATGTCTTTCTGCCAGGTCGATCAATGACTCGACCGACCAGAAGGCATTGGATTCGCCGAGGGTCATGGCAAGTTCCAAACGAACCCGGGCATCCGAATCATGGTTCAATCTGACCAACTCGGAACGAAGGGCCTGGTTCGAGTCAAGCCACGGCCCAGCCAACCGCAATCCATGCACCCTCACCCGGTAGTCTTCATGGGCGAGCGCAACAAGAACATCCGCGGGCTCCAGAGAACTCAATGCCCTCAGAGTTTGCAGCGCACGGATAACACCCGATGGGGCAGCTCTCTCAGCCCGGAGCAGCTGGACAAGGGAATCACGTGCACCACGATCTCCCCGCTCTATGAGTATCCGCTGTGCAGCGGCCCTGCGCCATGGATTGTCATCCGCAAGGGCTTGCGCTAGTTCGTTTGCCTTGGCCTTGACAAGATTCTCATTCGGCGCGAGGGCTTTTCCTTTCGGGCTGAGTCTCCAGATACGACCGTGATCCTTGCCCTTATTCAATCCGTATTGCTGCTGAAGAAACCGGGGAACGGCCGAATAGTCTTCGATGATCTCACGATACATATCGACAATGTAAAGTGCTCCGTCTGGACCAACCCGCAGATTCATGGGTCGGAACCATTGATCGGTTGAAGCAAGAAATTCGGACTCCTGCTCACCTGGTGCCCGCCGGGCCCGGTAGCCGGCACCATCCTGTGTGAGAACCGTGCGATGCACAATATTGAGAGAGGGCTCGCAGTAAAACAGGTTTCCATAATATTCCTCGGGAAACAGCCGCCCACCATAGAATGTCGTGCTACAGCCTCCGGAAAAGTAATTACTATTCGTTTCCCGCTGCCCGTAGAACTTAACCCACTCTGGATCCCTACCCCGCTTAACACGCCAGGGATGTGGTTCACTGAGCCGATAACCGTTACCGTAGTCTGCAGCTACCTGAGTGGAACCCGGGGTCGCCACGTGGGGATTACGGGCAAGGTTATGGCGCGGCAGGGGGAGCGCGTATCGGGCTGGGTTACCCCCAGAGGATGGAAAACGATCGCCCATATCGTTCATCGTCAGTCCAAACGTACTGACGCTTCCGTTCACATGCTCGATCGCCGAGCCGTCCGCCTTGATCCGAAAATCGGAACCTCTGAGTTCGAAGGGATTCTTGAGCTTGGGACCCGTAATCGTTCCGCCTCCCGAACCACTTCCAACGTAGATCCAGTCATCCAGTCCCCAGATCGGGTTGTTGATTCCGCGCTCAATGGTATTGACCTTGAATCCTGTGAAGAGGTTTTCACGGACATCCGGTTTGCCGTCACCATCCCGATCAGCGAAGAAAATGATGTGGGGCGCACAGGTTACAATGATCCCTCCCCGCGCAGCAACAATCCCATAACATGGCGGTAGGTCATCAGCCCACACCTCCGCCTTATCCATGATCCCATCCCCGTTCGTATCCCTAAGCAGCTTGACCACTCCATATTGCTGTTGGAGTGCCTCCTCTGCGATTTTACCTCCCTTGAACTCCCATCGGATACGCCGCACCGTTTTATCAAGTTCTCCGGTCTTATTGAGATCCTGCGTATCGATATGCCCCTCGATATTATAGCCATGAAGTTCGCACACAAAAACCCGGCCATATTCATCGAAGGCAATCCCGGAGGGCTCCTTGACCACTGGCTCGCTCGCAATCAGATCTATCCGAAACCCCTCCGGCAATTGGATTCGCTTGGCACTCTCGGCGGGGGAAAGCGGCTGCGGCGCGTCTTTTGCCGGCTCGACCTGTCCGTTCAATGAGCCCGGAATGCACAAGCAGGCACACAGTAGAACACAAGGGAGTTGCAGATATCTTCTCACTGGATCGAACGGTTCATTGTCTTCCGGGCTCAGGATATAATCCCCTGGATAGGATAGCCAAAGTCCTTTTCGAGGCGCTTATGCCCAGGGACTTCCAGTTTGTGGGGATCAATGCCCATTAGGTGGTTGATCGTAGCGTGCACATCGGTCACGTAATGGGGTGCTTCCGCGGCATGGTATCCCAGTTCGTCAGTCGCCCCCTCGACCACGCCCCCTCTGATACCGGCACCGGCCATCCAGACACTGAAACCGAATGAATGATGATCACGACCATCTGCACCCTGAGAACCCGGGGTGCGACCGAACTCGGTCGCAAACACCACAATGGTGTCCTTGAGCAGTCCCCGCTGCTTCAGATCTTTCAGCAAACCCGCGGTAGGCAGGTCAACCTGCCTTGAGAGCTTCGTATGCCCTTTCTTCAATCCCGAATGGTTGTCCCATGCGCCTGCCGCACCATCGCCATGCATGATCTGAATGAAACGCACCCCACGCTCGGAAAGACGCCGCGCTGCCAGAAGTTGCTGACCGAAGGCCTTGGTTTCATTCTGCTCGAGACCATAAAGGCTTCTGGTTTCAGAGGATTCCTGTGAAAAGTTCAGCGCATCGGGAACAGCTGTCTGCATGCGATAGGCCAGTTCATAGGACTTTATTCTGGCTTCGATAACCGGATCGAGAGGGTAGCGTTCCGCCGCAATACGATTGAGCTTATTCGTTAAATTGAGGTTCTTCAGTTGATCGTCCGGCGTCATGCCATTGCTTGGCTTCGCGTAATCAAGCGGATTACTGGGATCGATCTTAAGATTTACCGCTTCGTAGGCCGGCCCAAGATAATGCGCATCCTTCTTGTCGAAGAAGCGTGGTCCGATGTTGATGAACTGCGGCAGGTTCTCACTTAGTGAACCGAGCCCATAGTTGATCCATGCTCCGATGGTAGGAACACGCGGATCCAGAAAGTGGCGGCCGGAATGAAATTGCACCTGCGCACCATGATTGTTGTCGCTCGTCCACATGGAACGGATAAAGGCAATATCATCGGCACAGGAACCGATATGCGGAAACCAGTCGCTGACTTCAATCCCTGACTGCCCGTGCTTTCTGAAGCCGGTTTGCAGAGGAAAGATCTTGGTGCGGGTATGCCCGTTGGCATCGCCCTTGATCGGGATGCGCAGCTTCCTTATTTTTTGCGGATCGAGGACAGCCTCGTAGGGAGTTTCTCCAATTGTTTTCCCGGCATATTTGTTGAGCTCAGGCTTGGGATCAAAGCTCTCCATGTGACTGACTCCACCACGCATGAAGAGCCAGATCACTCGCTTTGCCCTAGGTTCGAAATCAGGCTTTCCTTCCGGCAGAACGTGCTGTTCAGCAGCCATGATCCCGTTGAGTGCAAGCGCTCCAAAACCAAGCCCCGACCGCAGGGCAGCCCTCCTCGAAATAGAGTATTCGTAGTCTTTATTCATCGAATCACCAGAAAGTCATTGAGGTTGATCAAGGCATGAATGAAATGCTCTCGCCGGGGTTGATCCCGCAGATACGACAGGCTTTCTGCCAACTCGGCCTCTGCCGGTCCTCTGGCCAGAATCTTCATGAATGCAGCCCGGGCGAACTCCTCGGAATTCATGTCAGGAGTGAATGTTTCCGCGATCTGTTTTGCTGCCACGGTCGCAGTCTGACTGTTCATCATCGCCAATGCCTGCTGCGGAACAATGCTTTCACTGCGCCGGTAGCAGGCAAACACATCGGCGTCATCGAAGGTCGACAAGAACGTCGAGCGCCCGTCTCGTGAATGAAAAAAGTAGAGGCTGCGTCTCCTCGCATTAGGTGAGGGCGTAACCGGGGGACCACCGCGGGTCAGATCAAGCGTGCCCGCCAGGTGTAGCAGGCTGTCTCGAAGAACCTGAGACTCCATCCGCCGGCTGTTCATGCGCCAGTAGTGGCGGTTGCTCTTGTCAACGGCGAGAGTCCTCTCATCCGCCGCGAGACTGGAGGAACTGCGCCGCCAGGTTTTTGATGAAAGCATCAATCGATGAAGGCGCTTCATGTCCCACCCCGACTCGATCAACTCAACGGCCAGGTAATCCAACAAGTCCTGGTGCGCCGGCTTCGGCGCCCTCAGGCCAAAGTCCGCAATAGACTCCACCAGCGGAGAACCAAAGTGCCGCAACCAGATGTGGTTTACTGCCACCCGGGCGGTCAGGGGGTGATCACGGTGCGTCAACCAGTTCGCCAGCGCCGTTCTTCGACCGCTGCTGGTTTTTGGGTAACCATCGCCCGCGGGCAGGGCGTCCTTGTTCGGTGTCTTGAGAAGCGACACCTTGCTGGTGGTCAGGGGTTCGTAAGTCGGGAACTTCCCGGCCTTGAGATCTGCTTCCAGTTTTTTGATCGTCTCCGAAGCTTTGGTCGCTTTTTTCGGATCGAGCAAATCGACCCTTGCCTCGGCCAGGTTCCTTTCAAGAAACATGCGGCGGGCATTCTCTGCCGTGCCCTTCCCCTTTTTCCGGAAATTAAGGTTATCCGCATTGATTCGCGCTCTGGCAAAAGCGTCTTCCGCTTGGGCCAGCCTCAGCTTGGCATTTGCCAGTTCGACAACGCTTTCCGTGATCACCGGCGTACTGGCGACGATGGGCTTCGCCTTATCACTGGCTTTTTCAAGGATTATCTCAGCAGGCAAATGTCGGACCTCGATGCCATAAAAGTCAGCAGTGGCATCATACGCGAGAAGCTGAACGGAGCCGGCCTGGCGTCTCGGCAGGTTGTAGGCAAAGAGGAATTCCCCATCCAGCGCGACGTTGATCAGCTCACCTCGAACTTTCAAATTTAGGATGTATTCCTGATTCAAGCTGATTGGCCGACTGGCAACCGCCTTGGTATAAACATCTTTTCCCTCAATCGTATGGGCTAGGTGCACCTTGGCTCCCTCAACGCTTGTGTAGACAAAGTGAGAATTGTTCCCGCTCTGATCGACGTCAAAGCGAATGCCCACCGATTTCCATCTCTGGCCACCGGTCGTTTGAGACTTGAGGGTGACTTCAAAGTCATAGGGATGTGTTACTTTTGAACGTAACCAGTGCGTGCCAAGGGATGGTTTCGTCAGGGAGAGCAGAGCACCCTGGTAACGCCAGTCACTACCAACGAGTTCCCATAGATCCGGACGGGCTTTTCGGAAGTCATCAACGAGAACTGGCCCGCCAACAGCAGGCTTGTCATCTGGATTATTTTCCCTGGATTTCGGAGCAGGATCTTCATCCTCGCTATTCGTCAGGTCCTTTTCCCGGTCTGCTGCCGCTTTCTGGAGTCGCATCTTTTCTAGGTGGGCTTCGGCCTGAGCGACCTTTGTCTGCGCCTGGGAAAGGAGTTCTTCCTGTACGAACTCCTGCACATCAGGACGCCAGGCCTCGAGCGGGAGCTCGATAGACTTCGGAGCCCTCCACGCATCCCCTGCCAGAAAGGAGGGAGAGCCCGCCCTGATCTTCCTGCTCTTGTCCGCCTTACTTTCGTCGCCTCGCGTGTGCAGGTAGGTTGCGGCCCCCAAGTTACCATCATACACCCGGGTCAATCCGTTGTTAGCCAGATCCAATGGGCCCGGAGCCGCATCAACGCGGACCTGATACGGCTCGAAAATCGCTCGAAACTTATAGTAATCAAGGTGAGTGATGGGATCGTACTTATGATCGTGGCATTTGGCGCAATTCATAGTCAGCCCCATAAAAGCCTTCCCGGTGTGCTCGATCGTATTGTCCAGCCAGCTCGTGCGGTTGAATTTATACCAGCTTCTGGCGAGAAAACCGGTGGCTGCAAGCGCTCCTGGATCGTCCGGCGCAATTTCATCGCCCGCGAGCATTTCGCGGACCATCTGGCCGTAGCCTTTGTTCTCGTTAAGTGAATTAACGATCCAGTCTCGCCAGCGCCAGATATGCTTCTGACTGTCGCGAATTTCCTCACCGAGGCCATACCAGTCGCTGTAGCGCCAGACATCCATCCAATGACGCCCCCAACGCTCACCGTATTGGGGGCTGGCGAGGAGTCCGTCCACAATGACCTCCCATGACCGGGGATCATTCAACTGCTCATGAGTGGGTGGCAGGCCGATGAGATCGAGGTAGAGACGACGAATGAGAATCGTGCGTTGTGCTGGTGGTTGCGTCTTAAGCCCGAATGCCGTCTGGCGTTTTTGCAGTAAGAAGTCGATGGGATTGCCCGCATCATCCGGTAAGGGCATGCGGCGTGGCACTTGGAAAGCCCAGTGATCGCCCGGATCTTGTGGCACGGGCTCCCCTACTGGCGCATTTGCCCCACCATCAATCCAGCGGCGTAGAAGAGCAATTTCATCGGGCTTCAAGGCCGCCCCCTCTTCCGGAGGTGGCATCCGCTCCTCGCTCATGTCCTCGACGCGCTCGATGAGAAGACTTTCTAGGGCCTGCCCGGGGACAATAACTTCGCTCTTCAACATTGAAGCGCGGGTATCAAGTCGGAGCTTCGCTTTTTGCTTGAGAGTCCCGTGACACGAATTGCATTTCGCGGCGAGGAGAGCCTTGACCTGGGCATAGGCCTCATCCTGCGCCAAGGCAGAAGCCTTATTCTGCCCATGGACATGGGGGAAGAGAACTACCATACCCAGAGATATGGGAACCAGAAATGAGCGCACAGAAAACATCAGGATGGGCTGATACCCATCGAGTATGACTTCCCAATCGCTACTGCCAAAATAAATTTCGCAGCTTGAGGCTCTTCGGGAGGCCCCGAGACCTCTCTCCGATCAGCCAATGGACGCCATCTGCCAGCACGTCAAAGCAACTCTTATCTCACCGGCCATTGTAGCAATTCATATAATCTGGCCAGAAATTACGATGGCAAGGCTATCTCTATACTTCGCTAAGAACCTCCGTACTGCCACCAAAGCTTTCGGTTTCCACACCCAGCTTTTGGAGCATGGTTAGGTAGAGGTTCGATAGCGGCAATTCTGTGTAACTCATCTCACCGTTCCATCCGGAGTCACTGCTAATTCCTGAAGTGGCCTGATTCCTCTCATTTCCCCGGCCATACTTCAGGTATTGGCCGTGCTTGAAGCCGAGCTTTCTCCCCCCCATGAGTATCAACGGATAATTACGGGACAGATGAAAAGCACTAGAGGCCGATCCAAAAAACAACGCAGTATGGTCGAGCATGTTACCATCTCCATCCGGCTCTGGGGTTTGCTTCAACCGGCTCGCGAAGCGCCCAAGCTCTTCATTTATGAAGCGGCAGTAGACCCCAAAGTTCTTGTACCCATCAGGGTTTTTAGTTTCGTGGGAAAGGCCGTGAGCCGCCTTGAAGCCGACCGCCCGAGCGAGATAATCACTTATTCCCACCCCATTTTCCCTCCCAAGCTGGTAGGTGGCTACACGAGTCGAGTCAGTCTTGAAGGCCAGATAAATCAACTCATACATTGTCCGTAGAAAATTTCTCGGATCCTCGGGTGTGACATCCAGCTTGAGCCCATCGGCATTCACCACCGGCACGGCTACGTCCAGCCAACGTCTAGCTTTCTCCACCCGCATTTCGGTCTCCCGCACCGATTGGAGATATTCAGCGAGCGTTTCCTGATCGTGCTTGGAGAGAGAATGCTTCAGCGAGCGAGCATCCTCCATCAGGTCGTCCAGAGCGCTCTGGCTAAGGGCAAGGCGGCGGGCTGCATCAGGACCACTCTTTACGAAGAGCATGTCAAAGATACGCTTGGGTTTGTGCTCTGCAGGAATCGGGCGACCCTCCGCATTGAACGACAGGGTATGCGCACCCCTTGGCGAACCAGTCCCTCCATCAGTGGACAGGACGAGAGAAGCATGCCGGGTATGCTCTCCCGCATGAGCCGCAAATACTTGGTCCAGCGAGATACTGTTTTTATACTCGTCATCCATGGCACCCGTATTTGCCCCGGTAAGAAACTGGTCCGCATTTCGGTGACCATGAACCCTCCGCACTGCTGGGTGTGACAGACCAGAAAAAACCGTCATCTCATTCCTCAGAGGAGCCAGAGTCTCCATGCACCTTGTCAGACTGAAGTCCGTACGGCCCCCATGAGGAAACCAACTCCAGTCCTTGAAGGACGGATCCTTCTCCAAGGGCATTGGCACCCCATCAGGAAGATAAAAGCAAGCGAGACGTTTCCTCGAAGAGGATTTGCTCCCTGCTCGACTCGGATCAGCAAATGTTTCCATCCACGGCAAAGCAAGCGCAACCCCCGCACCACGCAGAAACTTCCGACGGTCAAGTGAGGACAAAGGGGTATGCATCGAAAATCTGAGTAAGGATGTTAGTTTAACTGAAATAAATCACTTTTAACAATCAGAAGCACTAAATCTGCCAATCCACCTCCACGCTCGCGCAGCTCGACAGTAATACGATCCACTTCAGACCGATCGCTGAAGGTGATTGGTCGACCAAGGGCATAGGACGCCATCTTGTGGGTCAGTGCACGGGCAAACTGATCCTGACGATTGGCCAGAAGATAGTCCTTCACACCCTTGATCCCACGTAACTCCTCCTTATTGAATAGCATACTGGAAGCATCAACCGGAGCGCCTCCAATCTGATCACGCCATCGCCCAAGGGCATCGAAGTTTTCAAAGGCAATTCCCCACGGATCAATCTTTGAGTGGCAGGATGAACACGCCGGGTCATCACGGTGATCCTCCATCCGCTGCTTGAGTGTAAGCTTGAGGATCTCCGGATCTGCCAGATCGATCTCTGGCACTACTGGAGGTGGTGGGGGTGGAGGATCATTGAGCAGATTATCCAGCAGCCAGATACCGCGCTTCAGCGGATTAGAATCCTTGCCGTTCGAATTCATGGCCAGCAATCCAGCTTGCCCAAGAAGCCCCCCACGTCTGCCCTCAGGCGACAGACTCACCTCTCGTAATTCACTCCCAAAAACCTCCGGCAAGCCATAATGCTTCGCGAGCCGGTCATTCAACAATGCGTAGTCTGAGTGCACAAAATCGAGTATCGGCCGGTTAAGGCGCAAGATCTCACTGAAGAAAGCCACGGGCTCCTGTTTCATGGACTCCACCAGCAGAGGATCCACCCTTCCATGAGCCTTGGCGTCAAACTTGAGAAAATCCAGTTCTTCCATGCCCAACCACTGTCGTGTGTAGTGCCGCGCGAATCGCCCTACCTTGGGATCCGCCAGCATCCGACGGGTTTGCCTCTCGAGAATCGCGGCTTCAGACAGTGCACCCCTCCTTGCAACTGCCAGCAGCTCCACATCAGGCACACTGCTCCAGAGGAAGAACGAGAGCCGGCTGGCTAATTCGAGATCCGTAATACGTTGAGATCCTTCACCCCTCTCAACTGTTCGGCCGAGATAGAGAAACTTCGGGGAAGACAAAACCGAGGCAACCACCTCAATCATTGCCTCCTGAAAATCAGCACACCGCGGCCTTAACCTGTCGTAGAGCTGTAGTTTCTGACCGACTTCGTCCTCAAACACAGGTCGCCGCCACGCACGCTCCATGAACCGGCGGAGAACTTCACCGGCGTAACGTCTCTGATCGGCAGTTTCTTTACTGGGAAAAAAGATACGGGTGTGAGATTCCGGTGGCCAATGGTCCAGCGCCGGCGCAATGATCTCAATATAATCGATTACCAGCGAAACTGGCACACTGGAGGTGTTCAGCAGCGACAGGAATTCTGCTGGGTTTGGCAATTGTCCAAGTTTGTGACTGTGACGAAAGGCATTGCGCGGAACTTCCGAAAGCGGCACGTCCCACTGGTAAAACCGGGGCGTTCCAGGAGGGGCATCAATGACGATGTCGCCACCCACCTTCACCGAAAGACGGGAATCATTACTGGGCTGATTTCCAAAATACAATCGAACGGTGGGTTGATATTGACCTCTCTCATCATCATCCGCAAGGCGCGCTGCCCGAATCCTGACCCTCATGTTCCCCGTATCCGGCAGACCATTACCCACGTCGACGATGAACTTCTTGTTTGGAGCGAGAACGACTACGTCCTGCATAACATCTGGAATATCCGGACGCTCTCGTGTCGGCGTCCATGCATATTTCGCTCCGGGATAACTCCATCTTGCTCCCACCCCCTGTCCGGTCAGCAAATTCCTGAAGTGCGTTCCCCCGGGACGCTTACGGTATTTCTCCTCTTCTTCTTCAAGAGCATTTTCCAGCGTAAAGCCCTCTTCCCTAATTCTCTTTCCTGTCCGAGCCACTGAGGCGGCGTAGCCGGAATCAAATCGCTCTGTAAAATCCCTCATCGAAATTCCGTAATAAACCGGCTTAGGCTGATTGCCTCGCACCGTGGCCAACTCCATTGCCCTACGAGCCTGGGTTCGGTATTGCATCAGCTGCCCGACAGTCATCTGCAACATCTCAGAGCTATTCTTGAAGCCATCCTCAGAGGAAGTCTCCGGAGGCAAGTCACGCGAAAAGTCAATCTGGAGACCCAGCAAATCCTGCATAGAGTAGTTGTACTCATAGCGCGTCATCCTTCGAAACGAGGTATGCCCTTGTTGACTGCGCCTGACCTGAGATGCCAGTTGGATCTCACTTGACAACCAATCCACGACCTGAGCCTTCGCCTCATCAGTCAACCGGGCCTCTGCGTCTTCGGGCGGCATCTCACCATTACTGATCACTTCAAACACCTCCAGCCACCAACTGACATCGCTACCCGTCAGCAAATCGGAGTCCAAGGTATCGATTCGAAAACTTCCCTTTTGTTTTTTCGGACCGTGACACTCAAAGCACGCCGCTTTCAAGACTGGTTCTACCCTCTCGCGGTATGCCTCAAGATTGGCCCGCGGAATGTCAGGCACATCCGCCCAGCTAAACAGATTTAGCAGGCAAGCTACCAACATCACCAATACTGCATTCTTCATTTAAATCGGACTGGCATGAGAGCAAAAAGCTGCCCGCAGCATTCACCTGAGAAACGTTACACCTCTCTGCCTTTTGGGACCACCGCAATGTAATACCACCCTCAAACCGGGAATCTTCCAAAAGGAAAGCCCGTATGCTCATACGGGCTTTCATCATGACTATCACACCAATTCACTACAACGATGTTCTGTCAGTAGCGGGGAGCTCTCCCTCTAATCCAAAATGATTTTTTTCAGGCCGCCTTCCGCAGCAGGGCCACCATAACTCCCTGAATCACCAACTCACTCAGAGGAATGAGATCAGGATACATTTCGTTTTCAGCCTGCAGGTGAGGCTTCCCTGAGCTAACGATATATCGCTTCAAGGTTGTTTCCCCATCAATAAGAGCAGCTACAACGTCTCCATTACGTGGTTCACGCATTTCCAACACCACCGTATCTCCGTCACATATATGTGCATCAATCATCGAGTCTCCCCGGACATTTAAGGCAAACACCTTCTTGGACTTGGAAAGGCCTATGCTAGTCACATCGATTGACACGCACCCATCTCTCTCCGGCACGACGTCCTGAGCCATGCCAGCGGCAATTTCACCGTAAACCGGAATATCCATGATTTCCTCCCGCTCAAGCTCCTCTGGCAGTACTACCGCACGAGCCTTCCCCGGAAGACGATTGATTGCCCCCTTGCGCTCGAGAGCTCGCAGGTGACTCATGGCCGCAGTCTGACTTGCGAATCCAAAATGAGCCTGAATCTCTCGCGTGGAGGGCATTACACCTGTCTGACGATGCGAGTCGCGGAGAAAGTCGAGGAGTTCCTGCTGCCGATCCGTGAGTTTTTGAGACATTTGAACAGTTAATGTTTGTTTGAACAGTATTGTCGCTAAAAGGCCTGTAATGCAAGGATTTATTTATGGTCCCACTAATAAGACGTCCCCAATTTGGCTCTTGAGAATGGTTCATTGAATGAGAATATCATGCCCAATGAACATTGCACCCGGCCCTCTTCTGGCCTGCTTGGCTCTTTCATTCATCGCTTTAGCCTGTGCCCCCCCAAATCTGACAACAACGCCGGGATTGGCCCTCACCCGGATTCATCCCTCCGTGGCCTCTCCTCACAGCAGCCCCCCATCTGTTGTGGCCAAGCGGGTCATCGTCATCGATGCCAGCAATGGAAGGGTCCTCATGGAAAAAAATGCCGATGAGAAATGTGCGGTTGCCAGTATTCAGAAGCTCATGACCGCCTTGCTGGTCTCCGAAGCAGGATCATTGCATGACCCTGTCGTTATCCAAGCAAGTGACACCAAGGTTGAGCCAACCAAACTTTATCTGAAAACCGGCCACAAATACACTCGTGGCCAGTTACTCAAGGCTATCCTCGTCCGTAGTGCGAACGATGCCTCGGTGGCCCTCGCCAGAGACGTGGCTGGAAGTGTCTCACGATTTGGTCAACAAATGACCCTTCGGGCACGTTCTCTCGGAATGGCCAACAGCGCTTTCCTCAATCCACACGGCCTGACACAGAAAGGTCAGCATTCCACCGCGAGAGATATCGCGAAACTCGCACGCCACGCATATCGTCAACCCTCCATCCGTGGCCCTCTGACAATCCGGAGTTACGACTTCATCCATAACAATGGAAAGGTCAGCAAACTCACAAACACTAATAGGCTTTTAAAGCGCTTGCCCTTCGCCACGGGTATGAAGACAGGAACCACCCGGGCTTCTGGGAAGTGCCTTGTTGCAAGCGGCAGCCTGCACGGCAGAACCGTTATAGCGGTTGTTCTTGGAAGTAGCCCGGCAGCAATCTGGAACGATTCTGAGGCGCTCCTGCGCTGGGCACTCGAATCCCCCCAATTGATAAGGCCAGTAATGGCTTTCAGGGCACGAAGCTGACCCGGTTTATCATGCGCCACCCGGAAGAAGAACTCACCAGCCTGCATGAAGAAGGGCTTCTAAGGAGCTTGCGGCCCATGGAATCAGGGCCGCCTACCCTCTCCAGGGCCGAGGGTCATGCGGTTGTGAACTTTTCCTCAAATGATTATTTAGGGCTTTCCCGGGACGAGGCTCTGGTAACAGCCGCCTGCGAGGCAGCCAGACGCCATGGAGTCGGCTCGGGAGCGTCCCGCCTCATTTCAGGATCGCTCCCCCCTCACCACGCTCTTGAAGAAAAAATCGCGGAGTGGAAGGGCTCTCAAGCGGCGCTGACCTTTGCTAGCGGATATGCCACCGCGATTGGAGTGCTGAGTGCATTTCTCACCAAGGGAGACGTGGTGATTCTTGATAAGCTGTGCCACGCCAGCCTGATCGATGGGGCTCGCCGGTCGGGAGCAACACTGCGGGTCTACCCTCACAACGACCTCAACAAACTCGAGTGCCTCCTAAAAAATTACCGGGAAATTCTTCCCAATGACTCCCGCCTCCTGGTCGTGACAGAATCCGTGTTCAGCATGGACGGCGACCGGGCGCCCATTCCCGAGATTGTTAATCTCGTGGAGCAACACAATGCCCTGCTTCTTCTTGATGAGGCGCATGCCGTCGGGATTCTCGGTTCTGAAGGACAGGGATTAGCGGAGGAATTGGGTCTCCAGGATCGTATTACTTTCCAGATGGGAACCCTCGGTAAGGCCGTCGGTTCAGCGGGCGGATATCTTGCAGCAAACCGCGCATGGATTGACCTTCTCCTGAACAAGGCACGACCTTTTATCTACTCTACCGCCCCTCCGCCCGCTCAGGCAGCTGCCTCACTTTGCGGTATTGAGATCATCGCCTCATCGCGAGGCAAAGCATTACGTGATCGCCTCTGGTCAAATATCTCAAGACTCGCCGAACTCCTCGGGAAGACACCCAGCAGTGCGATCATGCCTGTAATTCTAGGCACTACCGAGGCAGCCCTCGATGCTTCCTCAGCCCTCTTGGTCAAAGGTTACCTTGCTCCAGCCATACGTTTCCCAACTGTGCCCCGCGGATCGGCCCGCCTGCGCATTACGCTTTCTGCTGAGCATACGACGGAGGCGATCACGGGGCTCCATGACAGCTTACTTAAGAGCTCCTGACACCTTTCTTCTCGTCAGCGCTGTTGCCATGACCAAGCATAGGCATAATGAAGCTTCCCTTCATCTTTTTGGCCTTTTTACCGTTCCTGGCGACAGGCACACCGGAAAACCCCGTTTCATCAATTGAGCCATCCTTTGGCGCCGACACTGCCACCCTCCTGCAGGACGGATACATCTCGCTCTTTGATGGAAGGACCCTGGCCGGTTGGCGAAAAGCTGGGGGAACTGCAAAATACAAGGTGGCAGATGGCGCTATTGTCGGACATGGGAAAAACATCAGGGGAAATACATTCCTTTGTACGAACGAGACCTATCGCGACTTCATCCTCACCTTCCAATTCCAGTTTGTGGATCGCTCTGGCAATTCGGGCTGCCAGTTCCGCTCGCAGCAGCGCAACAAAACTGGACGAGTATTTGGATACCAATGTGAGCACGACAATAACGACAAACGCTCCTACACTGCCGGAATCTACGAGGAAGCGCGTCGCGGGTGGCTCTTCCCCGGCAAGTTCACAACTGGGGATACCGCCACAACCTTCTCCATCAGGGGGAGAGAGCTCTTTCGCTGGAAGGACTGGAATACAATCGTCATCAAATGTGATGGCAGACGAATCCAGACATGGCTCAACGGAGTATCCCGGGCTGATTTCGAAGATAAGGATGACGATCATTTCACTCCCGAGGGCTTCATTGCTCTGCAGGTCCACGGAGGAAAATCCGCGCATGTCAAATGGCGTCGACTCTACCTCCGGAAGCTATAGCTCTTCAGGGCAGCTGGCTGCCAAGATCAGCCTTTGTGAGCCCTTTAACATCTTTCCCTACCCCGACCCCTGGATCTTTCCTCACCCGTGAAAGCGCTTCTTTTTCCTCTGTTTCTGCTCTCAGCGCCCCTCTTTGCAGAGCCCTTCATCGTCGCGCACCGCGGCGCCTCGGGAGATGCACCGGAGAACACCTTAAAGGCATTCCTTCTGGCATGGGAGCGCGGGGCTGACGCCATCGAGGGAGATTTTCACCTCACTCGTGACGGACACATTGTTTGTTTTCACGACAAAACTACCAGGAAGCTTACCGGAAAAGATCTCACCATCAGCAAGAGCACATTGGCACAACTCCAGGCCCTCGATGCCGGAGCATGGAAAGGAAGCGCATTCACGGGGACAAGAATTCCTACTATTGAGCAAGTTCTCGATTGTGTCCCACCCGGAAAACGCATTTTTATCGAGGTCAAGTGCGGTCCTGAGATCATTCCCGCGCTGTTCAATGCGGTCGAGAAAAGCGGCCTGGCAAATGAGCAGATCGCCGTCATTTCATTCGACCAGGCTGTCGTCAAGTCGATCAAAAAACAACGGCTACGATGGACCGTCAACTGGCTCCATGGATTCGATGCCAGAGCTCCTTATGATCCGGATAAAAAACTTTCCAAACTACTTGCGACCCTCGCCGAAATCAAAGCTGACGGACTGGGCTCCAGCTCCCACCCGGGATTACGCAAGGATCACCTCGAGACCCTCGCCCAAAAAGGATTTCAACATCACGTATGGACAGTCAACGACCCAGCCGTTGCTCGCCGTTTTATAAGAATGGGTTCTAGCTCAATAACCACGGACTACCCCGGAGTGCTGCGAAAGGCGCTTGAGAGACAGACAAAGAGCCTGCTTCCGTGAAGGCGAGATCCTGTTCTAAATTCAAATATCTTGCCTCCGGGAGGGAATTCGAGAACCTCCGGCCCGCGCATGATCAAAAAGCGCTCAATCCTGAGCAAGATTCCTGCGGCTCTTACTTCTCAACAACATGGCTGGATTCTTCAAGAACCTCTACAATAAGGTCGCGAACCGCTCGGATGTAGATTGGGATGAACTGGAGGCTGACCTAATCTCTGCGGACCTTGGCGTCAGAACTTCATTGGAAATCGTTGAGACCCTCCGGAAGCTTGGGCGTAAGATTTCGACTGATGATGTTGTGGAAGCAACCCGCAATCATATTAGCGCAGTCTTCCCTCAGGACCCAACAGCTCTCGAGCTTCCAGAGGATGGCAGCCCGCTGGTAATTCTGGTCGTTGGCGTCAACGGCACCGGCAAGACCACTTCTGCGGCAAAGCTTGCTAACCTTTTCTCGCAGCAGGGAACTACAGTAGCGTTGGCTGCTGCAGATACCTTTCGGGCTGCTGCTGTTGAACAGTTGGAGCAATGGTCGGAACGACTCGATATTCCCCTCGTTAAGGGAGCTAAAAACGCAGACCCCGCATCTGTCTGCTACACGGCCCACCAACAGGCCTTAAGTAATGGCACTCAGGTTCTGATCTGTGACACCGCAGGTCGCCTCCACACCAGTCACAACTTGATGGAGGAGCTCGGAAAAATTAGTCGTATCCTCGGCAAGCAGGATCAAAACGCACCCCATCATACTTTGCTCGTCGTGGACGCCACCACCGGAGGCAACGCCCTGAATCAGGCTCGCGAATTCAACAAAGCCGTTCCTCTTTCCGGGGTAATCGTCACCAAACTGGATGGCTCAGGAAAGGGAGGAGTGGCGGTTGCTATTCAGAAAGAACTGGATATCGCCCCTCAATTCATCGGCACCGGCGAGGAACCTGAACAGTTTGAGGCCTTTAGCCGCGAGAAATTTGTCGAGCAAGTTCTCTAGAGGCAGGTTACCCGCCCTCGTGAAGGGCGGGCATAGCCCGCTCAGCATCATGGGCGCTACTCAGGAAGGGCAACTTCGAGGCGGTAATACCTTTTCGCCGTATCTGCCAACTCACGGTCGATTACCTCGTATCGTGAGGGCAGAACCTCTGCCCCAGTATCGATAACCGCCCCGAGTGGAGTCCATATTTCAAGATCAAGACTCCAAGAAATACAATAAAGTCGGTCGGGAATACCGGAAAAGGTCAGATGCACGCTCCCGTCACGACCAGCTCTTATCCCTAGCTCAGGAACTGAATTCAGATTGGGCAAGTTGGGGTCGAGCCCAATGACATACTCGATTAGATTAGAAACCCCGTCTCCATCTGGATCCCCGACCGGACCGCCCTGACCACCCACTGGCCCGTCTCCGTCGTCGAACACACTCAACCCTTTCGCTATTTCCCACCAATCAGGAAGCCCATCTGAATCAAGATCCTGAGCCACCGGCACAGAGGGGCCCAGAGCAACAGTGACGCCCCTTATCGCACTTGCTACAACCGCTCCCAGCGGATCCTCCCTCATATCAACCCGGATCTGATATACACCGGCCACCACTCCTTCCCATCGGTAGTCCCAGAACTGCTGCGCGCCCACGGACCTTACTCCCGCAAATACCAGACTCCCCTCACCTTCCTCAAAGACAACCTCGAGATGACTAGCTCTGCTGTCGGTCTCGATTCGAATGGCAATTTCCCGTTGACCCGGGGTTGGAGCTACTACATCCGGGATGAATTCCACCCAGGGCTGCCCACCCCCATCAAAAGCCGGAGGCTGCACCACGCTCACGTAGGGATCGAGTAGTTCCGATGCCCGCACAAGACGTATAGCTGACAACTCCACATCATCCCTTCTGTGCATCACCCTGATATGATGCAGAAACTCGGGATCCCCATTCCATAACTTGGGCATGTCGAAAGACAGGGCGTGGAATCCTGCGGTGTCATCACGGATGATACGAAAGGATTCTCGGTCCTGGATTATAGCTCCAGAAGAAGTCCCACTCGACGTGCTCGCTATAAGGACATTGAATTCCTCAACGAGTTGCGCGTCCGAGACTCCTTCCCCCAGATCCCTGGAAAAATAAGCCTTGAGGACATAGTCCTCCCCAACCACTTCCCCGTCAAAGGCGGGAAAGCCCACAAAAAGGGCTCGATCCGGGCCATCGGCAATTACATTTCGTGAGAGGGTGGTATACCAGCCCTCCGCATCATCAGAATCGCTGATTAAAGACGCCCACCCCAGAGCACCTGAAGAGCTCTGTTCTCTTAACCTGACCCGTATCACCGAGGGGATGTTGCCCGCTGGGATATTCGTGTAGTTGAAACGGAACTCACGAGGAAAGGCACTCTCCAAACTAGGATCAGCGCCTACCTCCGGAATCTTAACCCACTTCCCGGGTCCATTGCCGTTGGCCGATCCGGTCAGATCATCATCATTGGGACCGATTCCGTCTTCGATGAAAAACCAAGCCTCCGTAACGCTTGCATCCGCACGAACGACCACCTCGTAACTCTGCCCGCTCAGGATTGCTCCCTCCGCTGGAAAGACAATTTCTCCCTCCGGTCTGGACCTATCATAATAAAAAGTCTGCTGAAACGTATTGAACAGGGAAGCCTTTCCCGTCCGTTCAAGAAAAGCGCGGGCACGGAGGATATGGAATCCCTCATCGAGGCCGACCTTCATCTCAAAGGACTGCTGATCAGGCGTCTTCGCGTAATCATTATGAGGGAAGAACCGGACCTGCTCGCCATCAAATCCATCAATTTGAAAAACAGTCATTCCATGTCGCTTCGTATCGACCTCCAGCTCTCCACTGGGAAAAAGCGGACTCACCGCATCTTTCCAAACCCCCACCGTATAACGAATCGTTCCACCGCGACTCCGTTCGATCACTCCTCTCCACCAACTTCCTCCCTCGGCATCGCCGACCCAGCTCATGGGAATCGTCGAAGTGGCGTCGACAGCGCCTGAGCCAATTGCTCCACGGGGTTGAGAGCGATCAACCGTATAATAAAGGGCTCCCCGGTATCCACCGAGACCCGAGTTGGTTTTCGCGTAAATCTCTATTCCTGAAACTTTCTCCTGATACTGACGTCCCGAGCCAATGGATTCCGGGAGTAGCGCCTCTGGATCGTGATATACAAATTGAGCCGTATCGGGAGGACTTGTATTCATGCCTAGCCCATCACTTCGCAGGAAACTTCCCGATCCTATTCTGACCATCCAGCTTTCCGCTCTGGTCGCAGAGAGCGCACACCGCGAAGTATCTTTCGCCGCAAATTTCTCCGGCCCCATCCGCCCGACAAACTCGGGCTGTTCATAGCCAAGAAAGTTATCACTGCTGAGGGCAGGCGGATGATCCCGAAACCCAGGGTCCGTATTCCTGTCGGGACGCGTAGCATTGAGATCGATACCTCCATCCAACTTACAGAGAATATTCGCCGCGGAACGATCAGCTCGAAACACAAATTTCAAATCCCGGATATCGGTGACTCTGGGAACACGAACTTCATATTGAAAATCCGTTCCTCCGATTCCGCTGAGGTCAGATGGTGGCGGGTGAAAGCCGGGATTTGCGAAGGGACCACTGAAGCCTGCATCACCATTAGGACCATCACGTCTCGAAACCACGATATGGCCAGCTCGCTCTCCGGACTGAAATATTTCGATGGGGCGCCCACCATTTTCTTTCCAAGCCAGTGATTCCTCCGGGGTCCGGTAGGAGAAAATCATGTAACTGCCAGGATCAATCACTACTTCCCTCAACTGAGAAGCATACTTATAGAAACCTACCTGACTTCCATATCCACGAGCATACTGGAAGAGGTATGCATCACCAGAGAACGGGACAGAGGGAAAGGAGGTAGCCAGATCACGTCTTTCCCCTTCTGCATAGTTGTCGTTCACCATCACAAGCGCAACCACTCCCGCCTCATCGCTCATCCCAGGATTCTCTCTCTTGTCGATACGTTCGTAGGCAAGAAAGTCATTATCCGCCCATCTGGACCGTTGGATACCTCGGGCAAAGTGCTGGTGAACGTAAGCCAGATTGGGGAGGCGAGTATCGCCGAATTGGCCTAAAAAGGCGGTATTGGAATGTCGCGGGAAAGCCCCCCCACTACCCTCCAGTGTTCCTGCATGATAATTCCCATCGGTATACACCAGCGGGAGGCCATCCCTCGTAAAATAGAGGGCATGCTGCAATTCACGCCTCGAGGCATAATCATTATCATGGCTCTGCGCATGCATGACCGAGACGCTGGGGCCAAATCCCCCTGCCCCTGGCTGGTCATACCCGACCAGACTCGCCGATGGATTGCCGAGAGTACGGTTTAAATTATTCCGGAGATCATTATCGATAAGTCGCATCCCCGCATCGATATAAGGGACATAAGAAGGAGGCTGCCCAAGATGCTCTCCGAAGAACATCGCATCATCTCTCGGGGCATCGATATTGAAAACGGTATCCCGGTGGTTCGCATCAAGGTAACCCCGAGTCAGATTGAACTGCCGTTGTGCCTGCCCGAGAAAGCCATAATCCGACCTGTCCCTATCTCCTCCAAACGTCGAACCAAAGAAATCTGCAGGTGTGTGTTTAACCGCGTCCAGTCGCGCTCCATCTGCCTTAGTCCGATCGAGTTGCCACCTGAGAGACCGATGAAGCATATCTTCCACGATTTCCTCATAAAACGATTCGTTTAACTGCAGGAAAGAACGGGTTACCCCATTACCCGCACCGAAGCCCACGTAGATTCCCTCGTTAGCTGCATGGGTCTGTCCAGGACCACTCGGGATGTAGCAGTAGTATTCCGGATTCTCTGGATGACGCAGGTAAACCGGCTTGATCGAGTTCTCTCCTTCGAACCCTCCATGGTTCCGGTTGACTGTTCCTGGCTCCGTCGCAATGTCAATGAGCCCCGAAAGGCCCAGATTCTGGACCTGCCATTCACTTCCCCAGTCCCGCGTATTATCCCACCTTCTGTAGAAACCTTCACCGGTAGTTCGCAAATGAAAATCTCCTGGAAGAAATCCCGGGTAAAGATCTTCCGGAACAGCCTCATTATAGCCGGGGACATCAAACCCGTTATGATTCATGATCGCATCAAAATAGACCCGGATACCAAATCGATGGGCAACCTGGATCAGATTGAGAAGTTCCGTCTCAGTCCCATATCGGGTTCTCACCGATCCCTTCTGATCCTTGGAGCCAAGGTCGAAGCGATCAAACAGGTCATACCCGACCGAGAAAGCCCCACCAGCCTTAGTTGGAGGCGGAATCCAGAGCGACTGGTAGCCCGCCTCGGCTATTTCCGGAATCTTGCGGGTGAGTTCGCGCCAACTGGTATTGAAATACTGAAGCATTGCCTCTGCTCCGACCTGGGTTGCAGTCAGGAACAGGAAAAGAGCGAGCCGGCAGAGAGGGTTCATGCGGATAGATCGGCGAGAGAGTGCGGCCTTATCCTAAATAAACTAGCAGAAGGGAACTCGCGGCAAAGAAAAACTGAGCTATCCTGACTCGGTTTGGACTTCTCAAAACGACCTCTCTTCCTAATCTAAACCCGTGCCGGATGAGGATCCTGAAATTCTTGAGAACCTGACGCGCGCGATTGCCGCGCGTGACGGAAGCGCTTTCCTGTCTGCGGCGGAGAAGATTCACCACGCGGATCTGGCTGCCGCCTACGAAGACCTTTCTAGGAAAAGCCAGGCCTGGTTCGTGCGCACTCTTCCCTCGGAGGCCTTTTCAGAGGTTATCGCCGAAATTCCAGATCCTCTGGTAGAAGAAGCTCTCGACTACCTCAAGCCGAGCCAACAACGACAGGTTCTTGAGGAACTACCTGATGACGATCGCGTTGACGTTCTGCAGGACGTTGAGGATGACAGTAAAAGGGAGAAATTAATCGGTCTTCTGGGAGAATCTGAAGAACGCGAGCTCACAAGAACCCTTCTTGAATATCCCGAGGATACTGCAGGTGGGCGAATGACAACCCAGATAGGCTACGTTTCGGTCAAGATGACTGTCAAAGAAGCCCTCGACCATCTTCGCCCTGATCTCGAAGACACTGAGACACTGAGTAGAATCTTCGTCCATGACGGGAACAACCAGCTTGCAGGCAAGCTCAGACTGCGCGATTTAACATTCAACGCATGGCAGACTCCGGTCGGCTCAATCATGCAGCCCATCGAGCACACTGTTCTCGCAGAGACTGATCAGGAGGAAGCCTCCATCGCGGTGTTAAAGTATGATTTGTTCGCCTTACCGGTTGTCGACCAAGAAAACCGTCTTCTGGGCGTTATCACTTCTGACGACGCAATGGAAATCCTGAGTGAGGAGTCAACCGAGGACATCGAGAAACAGGCAGGACTGACCGGGGAGCAATCTGAAGAAGGCTACCTCAATACCCGAATCACCACTCACTTCAGCCGTCGTGTCATCTGGCTCGTCGGCCTGGCCATTCTCTCCATCGCTGCAGGTGCGGTGATGTTCCGCTTTGAGGCAATCCTCAAGGGTATCCCCCTACTCATGCTGTTCCTTCCAATGATCATTGCCGCTGGAGGAAACTCCGGGGGCCAAGCTTCCATGGTAGCGATCCGGGCCATGGCCTTGAACGAATTAAGCGGCCGAGACGCGCTCAAAGTGGCGTGGAAGGAGCTCAGGCTAGGCGCAATGCTGGGATTGATCCTCGGCGCAGCAATCGCAGTTATTGCGATTTTCATCCTGCCGCTTTTTCATCCGGAAGTCGCCCCAGGGATCACGTTTAGCGCGTTCGGATCAGCGGTGGCGGTGGCGCTCGCCGTTCAGGTTACTGCTTCCACCCTGATCGGGGCCCTGCTTCCTCTCGGAGCCTGCGCTATCCGCCTCGATCCTGCCGTCATTGCCGCACCGGCCGTTACTACGGTGGTCGATGTCTCTGGAATGCTTATTTATCTGCTGGTAGCCAGCACCATGCTTGGTCTGGGAGGATAACGATCGCGGCCCCCTTTGCGCAAAGGCGGATCCATTAAGGTTCTGAACAAGTTCATATTGCGCTTTCAATCCGGGACAACCTCCGCAAGATCGCCACCACTATGAAGAAACACCTCGCTCTCGCTGTTGTTTTTCTCTCTGTTCCGCTTGTTCATGCGGGTAACCCCGCCATGGAAATGGGACGCGCAGCACGCAACTTTCTTAAGGGCCTTAAGCCCGAGCAGAAGGAGAAAGCGACTTTTGCGTTTTCGGATGAGGAACGTGAAAACTGGCACTTTATCCCGTTGGACCGTAAGGGCCTCAAGCTCAGCGAACTGACTCCTGCCCAAACGCACTCTGCATACGCTCTCCTCGCAAGTGGCCTCAGCCAGAAGGGAGTCCTGAATGCTACAAGCATCATGGGCCTGGAAGCCGTCCTCGCAGAGATGGAAAATGACCCGGTGAAACGTGACACTCAGAAATATTACATCGCCATCTTTGGGAATCCCTCCACAAAACCAAAGAAGGGCGTCTGGGGTTGGCGCTTTGAAGGCCACCATCTCTCTCTGAACTACACGATCGTGAACGGAAACGTTGTCGCTACACCTGCGTTCTTCGGAACCAATCCTGCCATTGTCAAAAAGGGGCCAAGGAAAGGAACGCGTCCCTTGGGACGTCTGGAGGACCAGGCTCGGGCGCTCATGCAATCCCTGAAAGCAGCGGGTAAGGCCGTTGTCTTCTCTGAAAAGCCCCCGCGCGATATTCTTTCCAGCCAGGACCGCGTCGCCAGCAAGCCGGAATCGCAGGGAATTGCCGGTGGAGATATGAGCACTGAGCAGAAAAACATGTTACTCGGAGTTCTTCGGGAATTTGCCAGCAACACTCGAACAGAGGTAGCGCGGCCTGCCATGGCCGAAATCGCTGGAGCAGTAGACAAGCTACGCTTTGCCTGGTCAGGTGGATTGAACAAGGGTGACCCCCATTACTTTCGTATTACGGATGAGGGCGCATTCATGGTGGAATATGCCAACACGCAGAATGATGCAAATCACGCTCATGCCGTTTGGCGTCTTTTTGAAGGAGACTTCGGCCGGGATATCTTGGGCGATCACCTCAGAAAAGAGCACCCGGAGAAGAACTGACTACCCTCTCATCTGCGGTTCAGCCACGAAGCATCTGAAAACTGGCTGACGAGCGCAGTGAATCCCTCTCCCGAGGGATTCATTTCTAGCATCTCCACGCTCAGAGCCAGCTCACTGGCAAGCCTGAGAAGGATTGCCGCGTCATCAGCGGGCTCCCCCAACAGGACACTCCCCTGGTGGAGCAATCCCTTCCGCGTGCGCCGCTGACCTGCACCGGCAATCTTATTACCGCATCGGTCAATCAGATCCCATTCCACCGGCTTCTCAAAACATGAGGAGGAGTCCACCTCGTGATCCTGCCTGACAAGCTCAACCTCATGGCCACCTGTTCGCAGGGAATCTGCCAGCGCTGAATGGATCAGACGATAGCTCTCGGATCCCTTTGCCCTTGCTAGCCCATGCGATCTGGGAATGGCGAGGGTATATGTGAGGTCATTCCGATGATCGACGAGCCCTCCCCCGGTTGCCCGCCGGACAAGAGACACACCCGGCAACACCGCTTGGGCCTCTTCAAACTCACCAAAATAACCCAAGCTCCCCCAACTTCCTTCCCAGCAATACGCTCGAAGAACAGGCCTCTCCTGCTCTAGCAGCCAACTGTCTACAGCCATGTTCTCGGGTCCACTGCGAGACACCGGATCACGCCAGAATTCGAGTTTTTCAAGTTCCACCATGCCTCTCTCACCCAGCCTCTGGAGCAGGCACCTCTCCAGCAACCGGCGCCCCAGCCAAACCCTCGGCGAAGCGCTCAGCAAGAAGATTCACAACCTCCGGATGCGTGGCAAATAGATCGCTCCCAAAGGTTCGCAGTCCCTCATGCCCTTTTTCTGCCTCTTGCCTGATCTGCGCAATATCTCCACCGGGCCCCGCATGTCGTCCCGGCGATATGAAAAGCATGGATAACACGACATCTCTTCCGAATTTCTCCTGCCCGAGCAAATTCTCAAGGAGGGGCTCGTTGAAGGCATACTCATCTCCCTCCCGGCGTTCCATTGAAGAGGCCTCTACCACCGAGGCCTTATCTTTCAGCACCTCAGCCAGCTGGTTCGCCACATGGTTGCGCACCTTATTGACTGCTACTCGCGGGGTCCCATGGTCAACCAAGGTGACTGCAGGACGAACCAGCCCCTCTTTCTCGATCTTTCTTGCTACCAGATCACCGAGTATACTGGCCACGCGGACATCTTCGGGCTCATCAAGCTTCACCATCGAAGGAGCAACCCGCACCTCAAGTTCAGGCCAGTCCACACCGATCTCCCTGACGCGCTGGGGAAGATATTCATAGATGGCCGCGCTGTGACCGAAGAAAAATGGAACCACCAGGAAGGAGTTCTCGCCATTTTCTCTCTGCTTCTTGAGGAACGGCTCAAAAATCTGGGCTGGGATTCCTCCAAGATCACTCGGATCAACTTTAGTTGAATGAAGAAGAGACACAGGGTGCACCTCCCTGCCCAGCTGCGAGCCTAGGGACTCTGCAATCCGGCGAAGACTCAGGGTCGATTCGGCGCGATGCGAGCCGTTATCTACGAGAAGCGTGCAAGGGTTCAAGGTCACCGGGACTATCGTAGCCCATCATTCCAATATGTCCAAATGTCATGGGCCCAGAATTGAGGGCGCCATAGTCATAAGGTTTCATCCTAGGGGAAAAGGGGCAAACACCCTACCGACCGGCGTCTCGCGCCTCTAGAAGATCTGCCCGCGGGTAAGTGCCCGCTGAAATTTCAACATCCTTAGGAACGATTCCCAGCGCTGTAAATTCTTCAATAAGCCTTTTCCCTGCCTCGAGATCCAGATCGACGGCCAATTCTACCTCAACGATCTCCGGAGGATCCCCCCTACTGGTGAACCCAGCCAAATAGCCCGCCTTCCGCTCACGAAGGATCGAATCAATTTGATCTCCTTTTGCTCGAAACGCAGTCAGAGAGCCTCCTCCGGGGTAGGCCAGCCAGATAAATTCCACGAAAGTTGACTCATAGCTCGGACCCGCTGAACGAGTTTTTACCCATACCGTTATTCCTGCAGCCAGCCCAAGCATAGACACAACTATCAGTAGCACTCTCACACGTAAAATTCGTCTCATCAGGAAAATCCACTGTGAAGTTAGCAAAACACTCCCTGAATTCAATCCCGGGCAGGCAATCCTGCTCCCGAAAACCTCTTAGGAGCCGGAATCGATTTCAAACAGAGGCAGTGAATCGAGAATCAGCTGCAGTGCCTCCCGCCTTTTGAGCTCCGACGCGTCCGCACCCTCTAGTGCCTCCCTCGCCATTCGGCTAACGTCGAAGTGAGTTAAAGGCCCCCCGAAGGGGGACTGCCGCAGCACCATACCCCATGAAGAGAGGGCCACCGCCGCCTTCAAGTTACTGCTGGCCAGCGTCCACTGTTTCGGTGGGTAGGCTACCGGAACAACCAATTCCTCGGCTGCGAGACCCGTGCGAAGACTCACCCGTGCCATGATCCTCTCTATGTCTCTACTTGCCTCGCCATGAGGACGAATCTGATAGAGGACATAGTTTGACCTTCCGGATGAGAGCCCGGCGGTAGAAGGGCCATGATTAACACCGATCTCCGGATCTTCCCTGCCGGCATACCCAATCAATCGATAACTTCTCACAAGACCGGGATCCATGGTCAATATGACGTCTGCTTCAGTGGCGACAACTTCGTCAGACTCGTTTTGTAAGAGAACGCCCATGAGAGCCAATTCCTCGTCCCATGGACAGGAAGCAATTTCCACAGAAAGCTTGATCCCGTCGGCGTTCGCCCCCCCTTCATCGCTGTAGGAAAGGTGGTTGATTAACTCTTCAATACGCACGCTTCCTCTCGGCGGTAATGTCATCTCACCACGGATGAACCTTTCCACCACATGGTAACTCGCAGTTCCTGAAACCATTGGAACAACAGATTGAGGCTTCGCCTCAGTCGATATGAAGGGATTATCCGCCATTGGGGCGATATGGCTAAGCAGAGAAAGTTGAGCATTCTCGGTGGCAGCCCGAACTTCCTCAGCAAACCCTTTTGGGTTTTCATCCCAAAGCGCCTTCAGAGCAAGATACTCCTCCTCGATAAATTCTCGCGGCACCTCTGGAAGAATCACGGGAAGTTCTTCATCCAGCATACCATGACGAGCTCCCAATCCTCCTACCGTCGACCTCGTCGCTCGAGGAGCATTTCCCAGCAGGATCTGCCTTCGCACGGCCTCCCTGTCATTAGAACCGGATGAAATGGAAGCCGCAATAGAGTCTTCCTCTCCCACCGGGATTTGCTGCATCACCCACAGAAAGCATCCAACCAGTCCAGCAGCTGCCGCAGCAACGGCAGCCGGACGTAACCAGTCTCGACGCCGAGGCTGCATTGAAACGACGCTCTCCGGCGCAGGAATACGGCCTGCTTTTCTGATAGCCTCCCGTCTCGACTCTCCAAGCTCTAATACTTCAGAGCGAAAACCCTCGCGCATCAGTGCTGCAAGCTCATCGGTCTCAGAAAGAGCAGCTTGCACAGCAGCATCGTTAGCCGCAATCCGTCGAAGGGAGGCCATTTCATGCTCGGGGAGCTCGCCAAGAGCGAAGTCCGTCCAGCGAGGGTCTTCGTGGTTGATAGGTTTCATCACTTTGAAAGGTCGTTCTCCAGAAGGTCTTTCGGCAAAAGCGCCCGCAGGCGCTTCAACCCGGTGTGGAGCAGAAATCCCACATTGCCCACCGCAAGCCCAGTAGCTTCGCTGATCTCCTTATAGGAAAGTTCCTGCTGAAATTTGAGTCTGATCACTTCCCGCTGGTTATCGGGAATCCGTTCCAGAGTAGTCATCACCAGAGCAATGCGCTCGTCCCAGTCAGCCGTCTGATCTGGCGTGGTTGCGGTCTCCTTCCGGCTCAACAGCTCGTCATCGTTCACCAACACAAGCCTCTTCTCCTTCCGAAGAATATCGAGGGCTCGATTTCGGCAGACTGTATAGAGCCACGCTTTAAGCCCACGCCCCACTTTGTCCCTGTCTTGCTGGTACAACCGAATAAAAGTGTCCTGAACAACGTCTCTGGCCCGGTCTACATCATGTACTATGCCCATCGCGTATCCAATCAAAGGACCCTCGTACTGGGCGAGTGCCTCCTCGACAAATTTCTCACGGGTTTCAGCCATTGAATGTTTTGAGCCCATACTGAAACACCATGTTTCGGAAACGAAAGGGAGGCGGAATCCTTAGGTCTTTTTGAAAGAAAATAGGATAATCACTGGATTTACACCCCAGCAGACCACTCGTTAATCCTCCTCGCCTTCTTTGCCCTGAGTTACAAAATAGGAGAGATTCTCGAGTTCCAGGGCTAAATCCACATTGTTGACCATAACTGGCTCGGGCACTTCAAGCAGAGTAGGTGAAAAATTGAGGATTCCCTGAACTCCAGCTTCAACCAGCTCATTGGCAACCTCCTGCGCAACGCCTCCAGGGACGCAGAGAACCGCGAGCTTAACCCCGTGGTCAGAAATAAAGCTGACAACTTCATCGTGACCATGAACCGGGACTGAAACTCCTCGCGCAATGACGACCTCTGGCTCGGTATCGAACGCTGCAACGACCTCGAAACCTTCCTTCTCAAAGCCTCGATACCTCAACAAAGCAATTCCAAGGTTTCCAGCTCCGACCATCACCACCGGTTGCAAATGCTCACGGCCAAGAACATCCCTGATAGCATCTCGAAGCTCCTCTACGGAATAACCGAGCCCCCGGGTTCCAAATTGTCCAAAATAAGTCAGATCCTTGCGAAGCTGGGCGGGCTTAACGCCTGCTGCACCAGCTAACGCAGAGGAGCTTACCGTCTCCATCCCGTTTTCCTGCAGCTTACTCAAACAGCGCTGGTAAATTGAAAGTCGGTAAATTGCCTTCTTCGGTATTTCAACCTTGTCCACTACAACTCAGGGTCCATGCCCAAACTCAGGAGGTCAAGGACAGGATCCCTAGACTTTGACAGAGAAAAGTTTACGACTCCTGAGAAGGAGGCAATCTCTTGGCTTGGACGGAAAAGATGATCTTCCCCGATTTTCACCTTCCGCTGGCCACGCGATCCGGTTTCACTTTGGTGAATTGAAAGATCTAAAGGATGGCATCCGGTCTCACGTTCGCATTGATTTCAAGGGCAACGTCCACAAGACGTTCCGGGGACACGAGAAAGCCCAACGATGCGAAAATGAGGTCCGAATTCTCCGGGCCCTCGAGACCAGATCCTGCCCGTATGTACCCCGACTCCTCGAGCATCATCTAGAGCAGCATTACATCGTCACGACCAACTGTGGCCGACCAGCACCAGATATTTCACGCCCTAAATCAGACGCGCTTTTCGCCGACCTCGAGAGTGAATACGGAGTTCGCCATGATGATCCTGAGCCTCGAAATATCACTTACTGCCAGCAGTTAGGGCGTTTCTGCCTGATCGACTTCGAACTTGCCACCCTCCTTCCTGAACCAGCCAAAGCCCAATACAGGACCCGCGAAGTATGGCGGGTTAACTGGTCCTCGAGATCCGAAGGTGGAACGCTTCGCGAATCAAATGACGATGCATTCCTTGCTCTCGAGCTTGGACCTCAACGCGCTAAAAAACACGAAGCGCACGGCGAAGCTCTCCTGCAGCCCTCTCACCTCGTCCTTGCCGTCTCCGATGGCATGGGTGGAGGCTCGGCTGGAGAACTTGCCTCGAGACTGGTTCTTTCGTGGGTCAAACGAAATTCGGCCGAACTGTATCAGACCCTGCAGGAAGCAACCGAAGACTGCAGGGCAACAGCCCTCGGCCGACTGATGCGCGAAGCGCACAGCGGATTGAATGACCTAGCCGCGCAGGAGCCATCCCTCAAAGGAATGGGCGCTACTCTTACCCTCGTCTGGCTCGCCCCGGGAGGACTATCGTTCGCGCATATCGGAGATTCCAGGCTCTATCTTCAGCGTTCAGGGAAAACAACCCAGCTGACGAGAGACCACTCTCACGTATGGGCGGAATGGAAACGAGGAGACATCACCGAATACGTCTACCGGACACATCCTCGCAGGAGTGCGCTATCGGACGCCCTCGGCGGCGGGCATCCCAACATCCAGCCTCAGATTGAATTCCATCCTCTCCTCAGTGGGGATCGCCTGATACTCTGCACAGACGGGATCACCGACGGGCTCTGGGAAAGAGGCTTCGCAGCCGAACTTTCCTCCTCGGCAGAGGCCAAAGAATGCAGTTTTCAAGTCCTGCAACGGGCACGGGAAAATAGCAGCGTAGATGACGCGACCCTGATCGTTGCGGATATTGCCGAACTTTGAGCTTTTCCACTGGAAAATTTCACTCAGCTTGGCACAGCCCCTGCTGCAACAGGGTGTCTCCGGAGCCAACCGACAGAGGCCCTTCCTAGGAGGGGCCTAAAATAAAGGCTCGGAACGCAGAACCACTAGAACACGACAATGGCAAAATACAAATTGGATTACATCTGGCTGGACGGCTATTCGCCCGTCCCCAATCTCCGGACTAAATGCTGTATCAAGGAATTTGATTCCTTCCCGGAAGTTGCTGACCTTCCCGAATGGGGCTTTGATGGCAGCTCTACCCAGCAGGCTGACGGGAGTGACTCTGACTGCGTCCTGAAACCGGTAGCAGTTTACCCCGATAGCACGAACTCGAACCAGGCTTTGGTGATGTGCGAGGTCATGCTCCCGAATGGAGATCCCCACCCATCAAACACCCGCGCAACCATCCTCGACGATGAGGGTGCTTGGTTCGGCTTTGAGCAGGAATATTTCCTCACCCAGAACGGGGCTCCTATCGGCTTTCCCTCGGAAGGGTATCCTGAACCTCAGGGTGAGTACTACTGCGGTGTTGGCTTCAAGAATGTGTCTGCTCTTGGACGGCAGATTACCGAGGAACATCTCTGGCAATGCCTGCATGCGGGTATCAACCATGAAGGCATTAATGCCGAGGTCGCCAAGGGACAATGGGAATTTCAGGTCTTCGGAAAAGGATCAAAGAAAGCTGCAGACGATGTCTGGGTCGCGCGATTCCTACTTCTTCGCCTTTGCGAAGAATACGGAGTAGACGTCGATTGGCACTGCAAGCCACTCGCCGGGGACTGGAATGGATCTGGAATGCATTCAAACTTCTCCACCACCCACCTGCGTGAAACAGGTGGCAAGAAATACTTCGAAGCCCTCATGGCAGCCTTTGAGCTCCATTGCGAAGAGCATATCGCAGTCTACGGACCCGAAAACCATCTGCGTCTAACTGGTCTTCATGAAACGCAGTCCATCGACAAGTTCTCCTATGGCATCGCGGATCGGGGAGCCTCCGTTCGAGTTCCCCATGCCTTCGTGAAAGATGATTACAAGGGCTATCTTGAGGATCGCAGACCTAACTCACAGGGAGACCCCTACGCGATTGCTAGCAGGATTCTCCAGACTATCGCCACAGTTCCCACTGACGCGTAGACCACCCATCATTCAGATTGTTTTATACGGCCAACCTCTCACGAGGTTGGCCGTTTTCGGTTCCTCCTGAAACTTTGGCATGATTCCCAAGCCAACTCAAAACCTGCCCGCCGGAACAGCGGAGGAGCTTGAGGATGTCTGGCTGAGTGGTCATACCCAAGATTTTATCACGTGGCTTGCTTATCAGATCTACCAGACGTTCAATCGCTTGGCATATAATGGAGGGGCTCTATTACTGATAATTCTCCAATTAAAAAAACTGGGAACGTTTTGGGCTCATGACCTTTTATCCGATGCAGGAAAGCAGGAATGTGCACTTCTACACTGAAAGCTCAGACTCTTGTATCCTGCTGAATGAGGGAAACGTTGGACGGAGAGCTTCACTGGAGATAATTTGTTCGTTAATATTCCCGCTCTTCCTGTGAACACACGCTGGCTCATCGCTCTCTACTGCCTTCCGATAATGGTATCCATCGGAGCGATTCTTCCCTTTGCCCTCGGCGATCTGGACCTGGATATCAGTAGCCGGCTCTATAATGAGAAAGCACAGCTTTGGACTTTCTCCAGGGAGTTGCCCTGGCCTCATATCCACCGCTTCTCTGCCTTCCCAGCCATCTTAACCGCTACCATTGCACTATCTGTCCTAGCGCTTGGTTTCATGCGACCTAAATTTGCTCCACATCGAAAGCTTGCTCTATTCCTCATTCTTACTCTCATCCTCGGTCCAGCCCTGTTAACAGGAACACTCTTCGAACAAATCTGGGGCAGACCCCAACCCTTTGAAATAATCACGCTCGGTGGCACGCAGGAATTTAAACGGATCATAGGGTCAACCCCCACCAGCACAGGACATTTCCATGGAGGTGGACTCGCCTCAACAGGGTTCTATTTTTTTGGAATAGGACTTCTAATGCTTCGCCGTGGCAGAAAAAAGTTGGGTGCTGGTATAATTCTGGGCTCTAGCATCTACGGGATTGCAATAGGAATTGCTTGCATGGTTCAGGGGACCTGTTTCGCCGGAGACATCCTTTTATCTGCGGCTCTTTCATGGCTCTGCTCCGCGGGAGTCTTTCAGATCCTCGGCCTCCACCGAGGGACTCGTTCAAAGCCCCCGGAGAAAACAGTAATCCTTCTTCCCCGATGGGCTTCCTTTGGAATTCTTCTCAGCCTCCTCTCCGTTACTGGAATCATATGCCTCGGCTTTCCATCTTCAGGAACCTCCACAAATCCCATACTCGATGATACCGAAGGACCTCTCCCCGACACAGTCTACCTCGACCTGGATCTTAGAGGGAATCTCGAGATCTCCGGAGGGGAAGACCTTATTCTTGAGACTGAATACCGCGGCATCGGATTTCCTGGCTCCCGAATGCGAACCAACACGAGACCCATCGAAGATGGAACCCATATCGTTCAACGGAGTAATGGGCACCTGACAAGAATGAATGTTCGTAACCGCATTACCCTTCCCCCGAACCGCGTTTATAGAATCACACTTGGAAAACAGGTTATTTCGGTCGTAGTTCTTCCTCCCCAACCGGACCGGAGACCTGGATTCTTCGCTCACGTATGGCTTGCCTCCGGATTCAAAACCAAGCTTCTAAACATCAAGGGGAAGGCTGTCGCTGAAGACTTTTTCGGTCGACGCACGCGCTCCTTTCGAGTCGAGTAGCCCGCAAAATACCGGGCATTTCCTAGCTTTTGGCCTGTCGGCCTCAGCATTTTCTAGGCTATTGCTTCCCCGGACAGACTCGAACACCCTTTCAATGCATCAGTTCAAATATCATCAAGGAACTCTCCACTGCGAGGGAGTCAACCTTCAGACTCTCGCCCAGGATCATGGAACCCCTCTTTACGTCTACTCGTCTCAGACGCTCCGGGACAATTACGAGAGACTTAATAAGGCACTCGGCGACCTCGACCATCACATCGCTTTTGCCGTCAAAGCCAACTCGAACCTCTCTGTCCTCAACCTGCTGGCTGAACTGGGGAGCGGATTTGATATTGTTTCAGGAGGAGAATTATTTCGCGTAATAAAGGCTGGCGGAGATCCGGGACGCTGCTCTTTCGCAGGCGTCGGAAAAACCGCTGAGGAAATAACCTACGCTCTGGAGCAGGGCATACACTGTTTCAATATAGAGTCTCTCGCTGAGCTCGAATTCATAAACAGAGTGGCCGAATCACTCTCGCGCACGGCTCCCGTTGCGGTGCGAATAAATCCGAATGTAGATGCTCAAACCCACAAATATATTTCAACAGGGAAGGCAGAAAACAAATTCGGAATCGATTACGAGGAAACCATAAAGGTCTACGAGAGAGCATCCAAGCTCCCTCATATTAGCATCAGAGGCATCCAGATGCACATTGGCTCACAACTCACCAACGTATCTCCCTTCGTCGAGGCAGTAAAACGAGTTATCCCACTGGTGCAGGAGCTACAGCAGAAATACGGCATCGAATTCTTCTCGATCGGTGGTGGGATCGGCATCGTCTACGAGGAAGCGCTTGCCTCGGGACCATCGAGCTGGTGGAGCGAGCACGAAAACCCTCCCCTCTCGCCTGATGTTTATGCACGGGAGCTAGTCCCACTTCTCGAACTCCTCAAAATGAAAATAGTCCTTGAACCAGGACGTTATATGTCCGGGAACGCAGGGGTTCTACTTACCTCCTGCCTCTATGAAAAGAAGGGTAGCGCCAAGACCTTCAAGATTGTGGATGCCGGGATGAATGACCTGATTCGGCCTGCGCTCTACGAGGGCCACCATGAAATCGTTCCCATCTTCGAGCGCCAATCAGAAAGCACTGTGCTCGGAGACGTAGTCGGCCCAATTTGTGAAAGTGGAGACTTCTTTTGCCAAGACCGGAGGATTGCTGATTTCCAACAGGGCGATCTGATCGCACTCATGAGCGCGGGAGCCTACAGCTTTACCATGGCGTCAAACTACAACTCCCGGCCTCTCCCTGCTGAAATACTCGTAGACGACACAGATTACTCAATTGCGAGAAAAAGACAGCGATGGTCGGACCTGATAAGCGGAGAGCTCTAGCCCTAACACTTTTGGAAACAGCGAGCCTCCCCCGGGTGAGGACTGTTCATCTCTACCCGATCTCAAGAACTGGATCGCCCAGCACTTCCATAATCGGATCGATCCCAAGCCCCGGATCCGCAGACGAAGCCATTCGTCCGTCTTTTCGTTGCGGTGCACCGTGAGCTATGGGCTTGGTAACATAACTATTGAAGTCAGTAGCTGAGAAAAGAAACTCTTCTGGAGTACTATGAGCAAGATGAGAGATCGCTGCGGTTACAATATCTCCACCCCACGTATCCTCTAGAGTCATCGCCACACCAAGCGACATGCAAAGGTCTCGAGCCTGCCGAGCTCGAGTCAATCCTCCAAACTTACTGATCTTGATATTGACCACGTCCATTGCGAGGTCATGTGACGCCCGCAGGATTTCCGGGATTCCGTCGATAACCTCATCGAGAATGAACGGGTGGGTCACGTTTCGCCTAATGGAGAGGCAATCCTCATATCGCAAACACGGCTGTTCGATATACACGTCAACATCACTAACCGCGCGAACAACCCTCATTGCTTCGTGTTTCAGCCAACCAGTGTTGGCGTCCGCAACTAGTTTGTCACCCGGACCCAGGCGCGCCGCCACCTGATGAATACGCTCAATATCGAGGTCGGGATCCCCTCCGACCTTCAATTGAAATCGTCGATAACCCTCACTTTTATAGGATGCTACATTTTCCGCCATCGCCTCGGGGCTCTCCTGCGAGATCGCACGATAGAGCACAAAGTCCTCACCGTAGGCTCCCCCAAGAAGCGAGCTCACGGGAAGGCCCGCAGCTTTACCAAGAATATCCCAACAGGCCATATCAATAGCGGATTTCACGTAGGGGTGACCCTTCATTGCTGAATCCATTGTTTTATTCAACTGGTCAAGATGAAGCGGATTCTCTCCTAACAGGTGGGGACCAAGCTCCAAAATTCCCGCCCGAACACCACCGGCGTAAGACGGCAGGTAAACCGGCCCGAGAGGGCAGACCTCTCCGGCGCCATGAATCCCGGAATCTGTCTCGATTCTGACCACCGTGCTATCGAATACTGCGACCGATTTTCCTCCGGACCATTTATAGTCACCCTCGTGCAGGGGTAGGTCGACTTGCCAGGCAGTGATCTTGGAAATCTTCATTGTGTCACAGGTTTCTACTCAGTGAATCAGGTATCGGCAAGCGGCGAGAACCTACCTCCAGCCACTCTCTGAGCAGCTCTCATTCCCACATGAAGAAAAGCACGTGGACATTCTGCACTGATGAAACCGTTTCCATCATTTACCAGACTACAAAAAAAGCTCAGCTTCCACCAAGGACTGATCCCAGAAATTCTTCTACTTTTCCTCAGTTCGTCTGAAACTGAGCTCCTGCCCCTTACTTCCGCTCCTCTATTTCAACCTACACACCATCATACACAATTCCCTCTCTCCTCCAGTATCACTTTCTGGTTTTCATTCTCGCTCTCACCGCCGTCCTTGGAAACGTTATTTCGCTGGAGGCTCCCTCTCTGGTCTTTTGGCGGGTTACAATAGCAGGACTCGCCATGCTCGCCTGGCTCACCCTGACCTGCCCCGCAATGCTTCGCCTTCCCCCCCGGAGGGCATTGGCAGTCTTCAATGTGGGACTCCTGCAGGGCGGGCATTGGGTCTGCTTCTTCCTGTCGGTCAACCTTTCGAGCGTCTCAGTTGCACTTGCCGCCTTCGCCACTATCTCGCTGTTCACCTCCATCACAGAGCCCTTGATCGAGCGCCGAGCATTTCGACCCGGAGAGCTTATCTGTGGTGTAATCGTCATATCTGGAATTCTTCTTATTACCGGCGGTATTGATCCAAATCATAAGCTGGGGCTTCTGGTGGGGCTTACGGGCGCGCTATTACACTCAATCTTTCCAGTGCTCAATCGTGGCCTGGTCGCCCGGGGAACGCCTCCTAAAAGCATGCTTCTTTACGGAATGGGAGGCGCTTGCCTCATGTCCGCCATTACTCTCCCCTTCCTATCTCCCCACCACCTTCAATTCCCCTCCGGCGACGACTGGATCCCTCTCCTCACACTTTCCCTGCTTTGCACCACGGTCGCCCATACGTGGAATATTCGCCTTCTTCGCAGACTAACGGCATACACCGCTAACCTGACAATGAATTTCGAACCCGTCTGGGGAATCCTTCTGGGTGCTCTAATCTTCAAGGAATACGCCCAACTAGAGGCTTCCTTTTACCTTGGCGCACTCCTTGTCATTCTCGCCAACTTTGTGGATCCATGGTTCAAAAAAACGGCGACTCCCTGCCACAGCCAAAATAGTGCCTAAGGACCCCAGATTCCTACATCCGAAAAAGGCCGCCCCTCTTTCCTGCCAGAGACACCGCTCCTACAATCGAGATGCCTAGAAAGACCATAGCCCATACTCCGAGGGCTGAGGCCAACTCATACCCGTTGCCTAGAGTATTGAGAAGAGCGTAAATCGCCTTGGTAATCGGGAAATGCTCAGCCTGTTGCGCGAGAATCAGACTGTCGCTAACCTCAAGCATCGCAAAGGCAAAAGCTAGAATACCTCCAGCTAGGAGGTTCGCAGAAAGCAGCGGCAGAGCAATCCGCTTCATCATTCGGAGCGGCGGTGCTCCAAGGCTCAATGCCGCCTCCTCCAAGGTCACATTACTTTGCTGTAATCCTGCAACAGCAGCCCTGACAACATAGGGCAATCGGCGAACCGCATAGGCGATGATCAGCAAGGCTGCAGGGTTCCCATTAACCCCGACAAGAAAAGAGAAGGCACGACCCTCCTGTGCAAGAGCAAGATAGCCAAAGGCAAGAACGAGTCCAGGAACGGCGAGAGGAAGCATCACCAGCGCGTCGAGAAGAGCTCTACCCCGAATCGTGCTCCGGACTATCACCCATGCGATCGCAAGCCCAAGCACCAGATCAACAACCATCGCTCCGGATGCATAAAGCAGGCTATTCTGAATGGAGGGAACTACAAGGGGATGCCCCAGAGCCTCTTCATAATGAGCTCCGGTGAGCTGCTCCGGAAAAACAGAACCATACCAGTCAGTTGCGGAGGAAAGAAGAATTACGCCCATGTGAGGAAGGGACGCGAGAAGGAAGACCCCTGCAAAGACCAGCGTAATAGCCCAGCCCTTCCACCCCTTCAGGACTCTTTCTACATTTCGCCCTTTGGGCCTCGGAGCAGTGCCCAGCCTGGAGCGACCAAGAAGAGCCTTGGAGAGCAGGAATACTGCTGAGGAAATGATCAGCATAACCGCGACCAAGGCATAGGGAAAGGGGTTGCTCTCAAGGTCCTTCAGCCCGTCAAAGATCTGGACTGGCGCGACTCGCGAATAGTCGAATACGAGTGGCACCCCCAGCTCCGTGAAGGACCAGATAAAAACAATCGCGCCTCCAGCAAAAATGCCCGGCATCGTCAGAGGCATGGTAATTCGCCTGAGCCGTCTCCACGGCGAGCACCCCAGATTCTGTGCTGCTTCTTCCATAGCCGGGTCAAGATGCGCGAGTGATGCCGCAATGTTCATGTAGAGAATCGGATAAAGATGGAGGGCATTCATCACCACGATGCCCCAGAAACGCCCCTCCCCCAACCAGTCCATCGGGGCAGCGGGATCCATCAATCCCAGCTTTTCAAGAAAGGCGTTAAGAGCACCCTTCACTCCCAGCATCTGCTTCACTCCAACTGCACCCACGAAAGGAGGGAGGACAAGCGGCACGAGAATCAAAGCGGATAGCGGGCTTTTCAGGGGAAACCGATAGCGATGAGTCAGTAGCGCAAGGGGAAATGCGATCAACAGCGTAGCCAGCGTGCTAGTTACTCCAAGCAAGAGGGCATTCCAAAGCCCTTCAAGATACACCGGGTTAACAAAAACCTGCGAGAAGTAAGCGAGGGTTAATCCTCCATCGCGGTCGACGAACGCTTCGCCGATTACCATGATGACCGGAAAGAGGAAAAACACAGCGAAGAACAAGGTCACTACCGCCGTAAGAATAATGGCCTTTCGACTGTTCATAATCCTTCTTCCGCCAGGCGCTGTGCCTCCCTGTAATTCTCACGGAAAAACCCACCGAGTTCATTCATGATCTTCACCGCCTCTATCTTGCTGGCTTTTAACGAGGCCTTGATCGGACCCCCGGCCAAATCGTAGGCCACCGCACTAACATCATGAAAGCGGGCCGTCGCCTTTGGCGGGAATCCCGCTGCAATAAGGGCCTCCCAGGCAGCCTTCATTTCATCATGAGAATCGATACACATGATACGGATAATCGCCCTTAGAGGTGAGAACAAATGGCCAGTTAATTTTCGATCGTAAGAAAACTTTTTCGCCTGCTCAAATGGCATCGCCTCGCCATCAATCATGACCTCAAGGCTACTTCCTTGATAGAGGTCCGGGCGAATCGGAAGACGACGCAGAGCGCGGTATTTCGGACCGGGGACACTTCCGGGAGGCGCTGCCCAGAGCATCTGCCCCTCCCGCGAAAGGACAAATTCTACAAAGGCCTGAGCAAGCTCAGGATGGGGAGCCCCCTTCAACACAGCCACCGGATCCACGCTGATCGAGCTACCTCCAGAGGGCATGATATATTGCAAGCGAGAAGACCCATCTGCTTGTTTCAGAGTCTCGCTTGTCGTCCTCCCATAGAAATCAATACACATCCCCGCGACCGCGTTACCCTGGGCCACGTCGCGGGGAATCTTAGCGGAACTATCGGTAAAATACCGGGCGTTGGCGCCAATTCTCTGAATGAGATTCATACTAGCATCCCAGCCTCGGGCCACCACCCTCTCCCATTCTTCCTCAGGCGCAGCGGCAGAAAGCTCCTCCTGAATTTTCTGCTGAACCAGCATCTCGAAAGACTTTGTTACCGAAGAGCTCTTGGTTGTGTCGGCGAGTGCTATGCCATGAATATAGCCTGGGTCCCCAAGATCATCCCAGCTGACCGGATCTGGGAGTCCCCGCTCCAGCAAAAGGTCCGTATTGTAGCAGATACCAAAACTCGAGAGCACCGAACCGACCCATGTATGATCGGGGTCGTAGAAGGTTTCTCCACTCAAGGAAGCAGGAATACCTCCCTTCTTAAACAACTCACTCCGAGTTTCAAAAATTCGTAATTTTTCAAAGCGCTCCTGCTTGGCTTGGATCGCAAAATCATAGGCCCCACCTCCAAAGAAAACATCAATTCCACAGCCAACCTCCCCCCGCTCCGCGGCGGCCTCAAACCCGTTACCGATTACCCTTACGCATTCCGAGGTTCCCCCGGGAACAAGAAAGTTTACGTAAACACTATCACCGGACTTTTTTTCCCAGTAAGCAGAAAACGCCTCTCCAAATTCCCGTCGCAGCGTCTCTGTATGCGGCGTAATAACGTCGAGCCGGAGATCGGCCTGGTCAGCCCCCTCGGCTCCCTTGTCCCTCAGAGCAAGAGGTGCTGCCACCGCTCCGGCAAGCAGCCCCAGTATTAAGAAATTCTTCTTCCAGTTACTCATCACTTCTAAGTGCCTGAATCAGAACTCTATTCACGAAGCACCACCACATCCTCTACTTGCATCTCCAGCCCGACCCTGGACCCTTCCTCAAGGACAGCCCGAGGATTCATTTCAGAGACCTGCATCTCTACTCCTTGCGATATTCGAACCCGATATTGGATGCTTTCTCCAAGATACATGGTCTCGACCACTCTCCCCTCAAGCTGCCCACCCTCCGGCAAAATCCGGATCGCCTCTGGACGAATGGATACCTGAACCTTCTCTCCTGGGGCCGGAGTCCAGTGATCATCCGTATTTCTTCCAATCAATTCTCCCGCATCCGTCTCCACCGCGACACCCTGACGGTCAGTCGCATTCTTTACCTTTGCTTCTAGAAGATTGGTTTCTCCGATAAAGGAAGCTACATACGCTGTCCGGGGATTCCGGTAAATCTGCTCGGGCGTACCAACCTGCTGAACCCTTCCACCATCCATTACCGCGAGACGATCCGCCATTGAGAGGGCCTCTGCCTGATCATGCGTTACGTAGACCCCTGTCAGGCCGTTCTCTTTCACGATCCTTCGGATTTCCGAACGCATTTCCAGCCTCAACAAGGCATCAAGGTTGGACAATGGCTCATCCAGAAGAAGGCATTTTGGCTTTACTACAAGAGCCCGGGCCAACGAGACACGCTGTTGCTGCCCCCCTGACATCTGGTCAATTCCCCGACTTTCGAACCCCGGCATTCTAACCATCTCAAGAACCTCCCGCACCCGCTCGGCGATTTCGTTTTTAGCTACTTTGCGCTCTTCCAACCCGAACCCAATGTTCTGCCCCACCGTCATGTGAGGCCAAAGCGCATAACTCTGAAAGACCATCGCCGCCTCCCGCTTATGAGTAGGCAAGGCGGTAACATCCTCCCCATCAAAAAAAATCTGACCCGAGGTAGGCTCCTCAAGTCCGGCGATACAACGCAACAATGTTGTCTTTCCGCATCCGCTTCCTCCTAGGAGAAAGAACAATTCCCCGGATTCCACCCCCAGACTAACCCCGTTGAGAGCCCGAACATCCCCGAAATCTTTAACGATTGAATCTGCACGAATAGCATCCATAGCCGAATAGCGGACTTAGTAGTCCGTTGTCCGCCCCCCTTGGCAAGACCAATCCTGCTCCCACTTCGTGACCAAACAAAAAGGTGGTGAACCCATAGGGATTCACCACCCTGAAAAACAAGCCTCCAGCAGTTAGGGGTTGGCCGCCTCAATAACCACGTTGTCAATCGTAAGGCCACTGAAAGCATCAGCCGTACCGTCACTGACAAAGTTGAATTCAACACGGGCGATCTCACCAATCACTGCTTCGGGCACAGCGATGGAAAGACTCTCATATGCGGTATCAAAAAGGCTCATATCAATGGCAGCCTCCATTCCGAGCTGAACATCGTCTCCAACTCTCCTGAAAACGACCATGGCGCTATCTCCAAACCCATCCGCATCACGGTAAGCATCAAAGGTTAGCTCCGCTCCCTGCAGGCCACCAAAGTCAATCGGAGGAGAGAAAAGAGATACGTCTGAGTCCTGACCATAGTCACCCAGATTGGTTGACCACGCGTTCCCGGATCCATCAGCCCCACTCAGAGGGCCGCTCGTTCCCAAGGGAGATCCAATTTCCCATTGAGTATTGCCCGCTTGATCGTTTATCACGCTAGTCCAATCTCCCGCCCCAGACTCAAAATCATCCGAGAAAAGAGCCGGCGCCGAACCGGCAATAAGCTTGAACAGGCGGAGATCTCCTGCCGGCCTCGCAATACTGTGAGTGTTGAGTGGCGGCGTAGCGGATAAGCTTTCAAGACCTGCGACCGGCGCCCAAGACGCAGGATCGGGGTTTCCCGCCGGATTATCACTGGCCACCACCGTATACACCTCGGAAGCCGAACTGTTCCACTCGAAATCAATGGTTTCTCCCCCATCGGGGCTCGACACCACAAATTGATACTGATCTCCGGGACTCGTGCATATCCCATCAAAGAAGAGAGGACGCTCTTGCTCAAAAGCCGCTTGGATCTCCTCGTCGGTCCAGACCGAATCATAAATCTCGACCCGGGCGATCGTCCCAGAAAAGGCGATGGGAGTGCTATTTACGCTCCCCGCGTCACTCTCAGACCCGAGGCATACCAAGGTAGGATTCCCATCGTTATACGAGGCATGCACATCGAGCAGATTCGGATGCTCTTCGCTATTATTGAACTCCCCATCAATGAAAACCCGATCTTCCAGACCATCGTAGACCCACGACAGCTGGGCCCAGCGCCCCTGTGTCGCCACAATATCACTTCCATCCCCATTCGGGCCCCAACCGACATCTGGTTCGGCCGGATTATCCACCGGCCCACCACCCCAGTGGCCGATTGCGCCGAAGGTAGGGTGGATCCCCTGGTGCATACCGGCATTTGAGCCCAACGGGCCGCCCCGGTGCCCCCAAGAAATCACTGCCTCTTCATTACCAAACGCAGGGTTAAACACCCAGGCCCGGACAGTATAAGTTTGATTTCCAACCAGACCGAGCGTCGGGGCATCCACCGCAGCAGTCATCTTGTCTCCATTAAAGGCCAAGCCCTGAACCTGAACCTCCGGATTATCGTTCGCTGGATGACTAGCAACTTCAACCTGTCCTAGCAAAGTGGTGAATGATCCGGCTTGTCCCCTGTTAACCACCGTATCCACAATACTACCATCGGCGAGGTCAAGGCAGGTCATATCAACCTTGACGATCTGGTCGCTGGCAAATGCCGGCTTACTACTGGCATCAAGAGGGTCTGTCTGGATCGCTACTTCCGCACCGTCTTGAGCTCCATCTCCGTCAGTATCGGCATTAGCCGGGTCAGTGCCCAGCTGCACTTCCTGCAAATCTCCAAGACCGTCTGCATCGGTATCAGAAACCAAAGGATCTGTCCCGGTATCCTCAGTTCCATTGACTACCCCTGTTCCGGTTTCAACACTGTCGAGCAAACCGTCTCCGTCAGTGTCTTCGTTCAATGGATTAGTTGGAGCGGACTGCCCACCCACCAGGCGGTTTAGCTCCTCGCCATCGCTTAGGCCATCACCATCGCTGTCCGAGTTGCAGGGATCTGTCCCAAATCCCAGTTCCGCAATATTGGAGAGGCTATCACCATCAGGGTCCGCATCAGCATCCGCGACATTTTTGTCCAGACAGTCGTATTGATCCTCAACCGAGTCGACTATCCCGTCGCCATCCAAATCACTGACATCAAGGAAACCGTCAAAAAACAGGGAACGCTCCGCATTGAAGGCCGAGCGGATATCCTCCGCTGACCGAGCTACATTTTCAACCAGCACCTTTGCGATCGTTCCACTAAAGGCGATGGGTGTGCTATTCACATTTGCCGAGTCACTCTCCGAACCGAGCGCAAAGGGTGTCGAGCTGCCATCCTGAAAACTCACATGAGGGTCTAGAGGGATATGAACCTCGGAGTTACTCAACTCACCATCGATGAAAACTCGTTCCTCCGTTCCATCCCATACATAGGACAGATGTGCCCACTGCCCGATGGTCGCATTAATATCCGTTGCTGCTCCACTGGGCCCCCAGCCCACATCTGGCTGGTTGGGATCGCCAATCGCGCCACCTCCCCAGTGACCAACCGCTCCAAAAGTGGGATGTGTTCCCTGGTGCATTCCAGAATTCGACCCGTTTGGCCCCTCGCGATGACCCCACGAGACTATCGCCTCCTCGTTTCCAAAGCCAGGATTGTATACCCATGCCATCGCCGTGTAGGGCTGATTTCCAGTTAGATTAGTGGACGATAAGGGATTCGCAGATGTCATCTTATCGCCATTGAATGAAAGACCCTGAACAAGAGCTCCCGCATTATCATTGGCCGGATGACTGGCCACTTCAACCTGACCAATAAGAGTTGTGAAATTCCCAGCTGCTCCGGAGTTTGCGAGGCTATTCACAACCGCTCCATCTAGCAGCCCAAGAGCGGTAGCATTCACGTCTATCATAATGTTGTCGTTCTGGGCTCTCGCACCGGGGGCGATGGTTAAACCGAGAAGCAACGGAAGAAGGCAAGTTTGAATCTTCATCAGAATCCTTAGTGAGTTTATTTATTATTCAGGAACGTTCCTCCCATTGATCAGCCGGATAGCAGGAATCTCGATTAGCTTTCGAGTTATTCTATTTTGATAGCCTCGTTGGAATTCGATAGAGTAATCCGGACTTTTTTTTGGCGATTCCGGCCATTTCTTGGAGGTTCCCACCATGGTTACAATACGCGACCCGAGGTCAATGGGATTCTTCCCCATTTCAGCTCTAACTTGTGACCCCGCTCAATGTATAATCCCCTAAACACTAATAATTTGACATCGGGAAATATACAGATCTCATGGCGGACCCCCTTCAAAACCCCCTCCCCTGAACCATGCTCCGCTGGACCGCTCTGGCTCTTTCAATATTGCTCTCCACGACCCATCAAGGGTTGGGCGCAGCACCTAGCTCTACACCGCTCACAATTCCCTCCTCGGGAGGCAACTCAGCACTCCGGTTTTCTACCTTGCCTCCGGAGGAGACCGGGATCTCATCGATAAACCCGATTGACACCTCCCACCCGCTGAAACGCCTCTACACCTCTGCGCTCGGGGGAGGCGGCGTCGCTGCTGGGGACTTTGACGGCGACGACCAGTGCGACCTTTACTTTGTCTCCGGAGCTCGGAGCAACACCCTTTACCGGAATAAGGGCAATGGGCGGTTCGAAGATATCTCCGTTGATGCAGGCGTCGAAGGGGGAGCGGCATGGGGATCCGGAGTTGCCGCAGTCGATATAGATGGCGACAAAGATTTAGACCTCTACGTATGCAATTATGGATCTCCCAACCAGCTCTTCATCAATGATGGCAAAGGGAAATTTGTCGAGTCGGCTTCGCAATTCGGACTCGCCCACAGTGGCGCTTTCGCGATGGCCGCATTTGCAGACTACGACCTCGATGGCGACCTCGACATTTACCTCCTGGGACACCGATTCTACCGCGCCGGCGGGCGTCCAAATCGCCCGGTTACGATCTTAAAAGACGGCCGCAATCAAATGCTCCCTGAGTTCGAGAACTATTACGGGGTATCTGAGCGTAGGGGGAACATGAAAATTAACAATGTGGGAGCCCCCGACAAACTCCTGCGCAACGACAATGGCACCTTCGTAGAAGTCACTCGCCCAGCAGGAATCTCCACCGAGCGCTATCACGGGAATTCTGTCACCTGGTGGGATTTCAACCACGACGGACTCCCCGACCTCTATGTCGGCAATGACTTTGAGGACCCTGATCTCCTCTACCGGAACAATGGAAACGGCACTTTCACCGAAGTCGCCCGGGACCAACTACCCCACACTAGCTGGTTCACAATGGGAGCTGACTGCGGAGACCTGAATAACGATGGATTGATTGATTTCCTCTCCTCTGACATGGCTGGAACTACCCATTACAAGTCGAAGACTACAATGGGCATGATGGGCGCATCGACGTGGTTCATGCAAAATGCTGTCCCGGCTCAATACATGCGCAACTGCCTCTACGTGAACACTGGGGCAGGGCACTTTCATGAGACTGCCTTCTACTCCGGACTTGCCTACTCTGATTGGACCTGGGCCGTAAAAATGGGGGACCTCGATTGTGACGGACTGCTCGACGTCTTCATGTCAAATGGGATGGCTCGTAATTTTAATAACTCTGACAATCCCCTTGATGTCAGAAAGCTACACGGGAGAACCGAATGGGATCTTTACGAGCAGACTCCAACTCGACCCGAGCAGAACCTCTCTTTCCGAAATATGGGCGAGCTCAAATTCGTCGATGACAGCAAGCGCTGGGGACTCGCCAAAACGGGTATGAGCTACGGAGCTGTATGGTTCGACCTCGAAGGGGATGGCGATCTCGATCTTGCGGTGGCAAACCTCGGCGAACCACCAACCATTCACCGCAATAACACCCAAGATGCGAATCGTATCACCCTGAAACTGGAGGGGACCGGCCCAAACACCTCTGGCATTGGGGCTGCTCTAAAAATCACAACGACTGGGGGACAGCAGATCCGCCAGTTCAATCCCATGCGGGGGTTCTCCTCATGCGACGAGGACATCATTCAGTTCGGCCTCGGAAAGGCTGATGTCATTCAAAGCCTGACCGTGAAATGGCCAGGAGGCCTTGAGGCAACCTATCAAAACCTTGTAGCTAATCGGAAATACATCCTACACGAGCGTGATGCGAGCCCTCCGAAAAGCGAACCGCGCGCTTCCGCTCCATTATTCCACTCAAGCAGCGCCGTGGTGGCGGCACGGCACTGGGAAATGCCGTTCAATGATTTCCGTCTTCAACCACTCCTGCCGAATCGACAGTCCCAATGGGGCCCATCACTGGCATGCGGGGACATCGACGGGGATGGTGACGACGACTTTTTCCTCGGTGGATGCGCAGGATACCTTGGAACATTAATCATGAATCAGGGTGACGGGAGATATAGCACGCAACCGTTCACGGCCGCTAGCGCCCACAAGAACAGCGAGGATCTCGGAGCCTTATTTTTTGACTGCGACGGAGACAACGACCTTGATCTGGTGATTGCGAGCGGGAGCGTCGAGCATCCTGTCGCAAATCCTTCCTATGCTGATCGAATTTACCTGAACAACGGGAAGGGATCCTTCACTCCAGCGAAACCCGGAACCCTCCCCACAGGACTCTATAGTAGCGGAACTATCACTGCTGCAGACTTCGACAGGGATGGCGATCTTGATCTCTTTATAGGTGGCCGCAGCGTTCCCGGCGCGTATCCGACCGCCTCACGCAGCAGGTTACTTCTTAATTCGGGTGGCAAATTCACTGACATAACGAGGAGCTCCCCCGCCCTGATGGACAGCAATATTGTGACAGGCGCGATATGGTCAGATGCCGATGGCGACGGATGGATTGATCTGCTCCTTAGCTCTGAATGGGGTCCGATTCGCTTTCTACGGAACGAGAAGGGCCGCCTGATTGATGCAACCAAGACCGCAGGACTAAGCTCACTTCTTGGATGGTGGACGGGAATTAACGGGGCCGATATTGATCACGATGGAGACATCGACCTTCTTGCCACCAACTTCGGACTGAATACGAAGTACAAGGCCACCTCCACGACACCCGAGATTCTTTTCTACGGTGACTTTGACAACTCAGGTCGTAAGCGCATCGTGGAGGCGGGCTTCGAAGACGGTGCCTGCTACCCACATCGCGGCTTCAGCTGCTCCCGGAACGCGATGCCTTTCGTGGGCACCAAACTCAAAACCTTCCATAATTTCGCAATCGCCACCCTCCCCGAAATTTACCCGGAAAACAGCCTCGGGAAATCCCTGCGCGTGGAAGCTAACACTCTTTCCTCCGGAATTTTCCGGAACGATGGCAAAGGTCACTTCAGCTTTGAGCCCCTCCCTGGCTTGGCTCAGGCATCTCCTTCGTTTGGATCTGCCTTTCTCGATGCCACTGGAAATGGCCATCCCGACATCTTCCTCTCGCAGAACTTCTTTGGTCCTCAAATCGAAACCCGTCCAATGAACAATGGTCTCAGCCTGATCCTTGAAGGAGATGGGACCGGCAAATTTACAGAGGTCCCCGCCGCCACCAGTGGCATCATCATTCCCGAAGACGCTAAGAGCGTTATCACAACCGATCTAAATGGGGACGGACGCCTCGATCTCCTTGTAGGAGTCAACGATGGCCCAGCTCGCTCTTTTCTGCGAAGCAGTGGACCGCTGCCCTACGAGGTTTCGCTGAAGGGACCAACCGGCAATCGCCGTGGTATTGGGGCTCGGGTTTCCATCAGGCTTTCAGATGACAGCATCCGCACAGGAGAAATAAGGGCGGGAGCAGGCTACCTGTCCCAAGGACCCGCAATCTTCAATTTCACGACCCCGTCAGGCGTTGCTCCCACAGCCTCAACAGTTCAATGGCCGGATGGCACAGTGACAAAATCACGCTTTCCGAAGGGAGAAAGAGAGGTTCTCATCCCGAAGCCCTAGCAGCAACCTACTTCTGTCCACCCATAGCCCGGACACGAGAAAGGAATCGACGGGCTTGCTGCGAGCTCGGCTGCAGCTTGAGAGCCTGAAGAAGACATTGTTCAGCAGCAGCCAGATTCCCCGTATCGATATGAAATACTCCCAGGTTAATTAAGCCGGGGACGTATCGAGGGCTCACCTTCACGCAAGTCTGGAAAGACTGCCCTGCCTCTTTGACGAGACCAAGCCGCTTATAAGCCAGACCAAGGTTGTTGAATGCATCAGCATTGCGAGAATCAAGAGCAACAGCCTTCCTCAGAGGATCCAGTGCACTGGCAGCGTCATTGAGAGAAAGATTGATCAAGCCGAGATGATTGAAACCCTCCGCAAAATCAGGGTTCACCTCGGTCTCCTTTTCAAAATAACCTTTCGCTGCTGACAACTCCCCCCTTTTTGCATGCAGCAACCCGAGAGCATCATTAGCCTTGGGAAGAGCAGGGTTCAGAGTAAGGGCCCTCTGCAAACTGCCCTGTGCCTCCGGAAGCTGACCGAGGGCTTCTAGCGACAGGCCCAGATTCATATGGCCGGCGGGAAAGCCCTCCCGCAACGAGAGAGCCTTCCTGTAGGCAACAACAGCCTTCGCGTGATCACCAGCGGTGGCGTGCACCAGACCAAGGTTGTTAGCGGCCTCCGCGAAATCTGGGGTCACCGCAAGTGTATCCCGAAACTGAACCTCAGCAGCAGAGAGCCATTTACCCTGCCACATGTCCTGCGCAAACTGGAAGCGCTGCGAGACTTCCAGCTGGTCCGCCGCCAGCCCAACCGCAGGGTTCACTTTCTCGAGGGACTCACCCCCTAACCCAGCAGATCTAATCAGACGTTCCCAGCGATTCAGCGATGAATGCTCTAGGTCCGCCAAGATTTGCTCCACCCCGGGAGCTCCCTTATAGAGCACCGCCAGACGCCCCTTCTCGTCAATAAGCAGGCTCAGAGGGATTACCAGATCCAGCTCCATCGGCGTCAAGCGAACATGCAGCCGCTCGAGAATCGTAAGTATCTTTTCGTTCGCCATCCCAGCCGTAAAGGGAAGAGCCATTTGCGCAGCTCGCTTTTTCGCATCGGAGGGATCTCCGGTATCGTTACCAACTCCATCGAGGGCAAGAGCAACAATGTCCACGCCGGCCTGCTTCAAATCCTCAAAGCCCTCTTTAAAGTCCTCTAACTCGGAGAGGCAAGGAGCACACCAACTCGCCCATAAATTCAGAAGCGTAAACCGCCCAGCCGTTGGCACCTTTGCGGAACGTCCGCTCATCTCCTGATACTCCATCGAGGGAACCTTCAAAAGCGTCACCATCGGAACTCTTACTGTATCCGAGGGAAGACCGGGGCTCAGCGCCCCTGGCTCGAGGACTAAGTCAGAGGCAGGCCGCTCCCACCGTAATGGCCTGCTCCCTTCAATCAGCTGGTAATGGGCATCCGCAGACAAACTTGGGACCTCCTGTATTGCGCCCCCCGGCCACCGGATAGTCACCGCAACTTCTCCTGTAAATTCTCCCAACCCGAAAACCAGCGCCTTGCTCGATTGGGCAAGATAGCCATCACCAGCACGCACCGTTTTCACGATGGCATTCCGTCTTCCGGGAACTACTACCTCGACCCGAGCACCAATAGCATCGCGGTTTCCCTTTCGCCCCTCCAAACGAAGGCTAAGAAAGCGTCCGGCACGAGGAGCATCATTTCGAAGGAATCGCAATTGAGGCGCAGTGCGATTTGAGATCCAGAAATCAAGATCCCCATCATGATCCCAGTCAACCAGACACAACGACCGACCGTCCTCCGGATAGTCCATACCAGAAATAGCTGACACATTGGCGAATCGTTTCACCTTTCCCTCGTCGTCAGCGCCCAAGTGTAGATACATACAATGGCGCTCTCGACCACTCCATGAACGCCCTCTTTTCATCATCGTCGACAGATCAATATGAGCAGAGGAAGGATCTCTGGAGGTAGCTTGATGAGACCGCGACACGACCTGTCGCCAGAAAAAACTTCACAAGTCTCCCGTATCAGGAGTGGTGATATATCCGTTGGCCACAAGAAGATCATCCCACCCATCATTATTGATATCCGCGAACATGGAACTCCATGCCCAACGTCCCATTGTCACACCCAGCTCCTCGCTCGCATCCTGAAATCCACCCTCTTTCTGTAGAAGGAGAGTATTACCACGCGCAAAGCGAAGGAGAGCCCCCTTGGTCTCCTCCGAGGACCCGGGACTGAAATCTACCTGAGGCGCAATCCGGTTACCTGCCGCTGAGAACATATTGGCGACGTAAAGATCCATTACCCCGTCCCGGTCGGCATCACCCCATGAAACAGACATTCCGGAAGCCCGATCCTCTCCCTGGACCTCGGGCGCGATGTCGACAAACTTTCCGTTGTCATTTCGGTAGAGATTATTACGGCCAAAATCATTTGCCACGTAGAGATCCTGATCTCCGTCGTTGTCAAAATCCTCCCAGCCCGCAGCAAGGCTGAACCGCCGATTGTTAGCGTCCAAGCCCACCTCCACCGTCACATCCCGAAAGGCCCAGGATCCAGACTGGCTTTCATTACGGTACAGGTAATTGCGCCCCGCATTATTCGCGTCATGGTAAACAAATCGCCCCCCTGATCCTATAACCGTGGCTCCGGCCTCAAGATCGAGGTCTCCCTTACTGTAATGACAGACATAAAGATCAAGATCACCATCATGATCGTAATCTGCCGCTGAAACGCCCATTGCTCCAATGCCAAGTTCCATGATCCCGGCTATCGAGAACCGCCCTGTTCCGTCATTGCGAGAGACTACCATCCGGGCATAGGAGGCGACCACAAGGTCCTGGTCGCCGTCATTATCGAGATCTACCAGAAGGGCGCTTCGGCAGGACTCAACCCAGCCCGTTCCAGATTCTTCAGTAAAGTCCTTTAGGCTTCCATTGGCCTGCTGGATATAAAGACGGTTAGGAAGCCCTCCCGGCTGGCAGAGGTAGATGTCCTCCAAGCCATCACCATTCACGTCACCGACGGCAGTCCCCGGAGTCCCCAGCAAAGTCATTTGCCGGGTGTCCTGAATTCTCTGAAGCCAATAGGGGTATCCCAACTGAAGCTGGCGCCGATAGGATTCGTTAGCTTTGAGAATCGACTCCGTGCAATCCGCAAAGAGCCTCTGCTCACCCTCACTCTGCTCAAATCGCTGCAGCAAAACCTCAGAGAGCCTCAATTGGTTTTCGGATTCACTACTCTTCCATGTCGTATTCCAGTCCGCATGCTGCTCAACCACCCCTGTTTGATCTACCCTCGCGCACTCGATCAGAACCTTGGCACGCACTAGTTTCTGCTCCACCTTCAGCGAGACAACCTTAAAGTTGCAGCGCCGTGATTCGGCCTCACCTCCGAGGGCGTTAGGAATGCTCTGCAGAGCCAAAGTGAGACCATCCAGATTCGCGTAAGCCAACTGCTCCGAGATTTCTTTACGCTTCACCGCAATACCACCTCCCCTCCAAGATTCCTCCGCGATCACAGGGACAAGCACCGACCCCTCAACGTTTTGTAACGCAATCTCGCTGAGCAAGCTCCGATCCACCTGGCCACTCGTCACCAACCCGGATATGATCGCCAACTTTTTCTTAATCAGCTCGTGCAGGGCCTCGGATGCCCAGCCATCTTGAATTGGGTCGTCTAGCTCTTTCCAGTCTCTCAGACCAGCAATAGACGATACGCTTGCAGAGCTCTGTAGCCCGGAAAGGCCTGCTCCCTTCCACTGCTCAGACCCCGCCTTTACCACCTCACCCTCCGGCCCAAGCCGCCAGATCACAACCCCTACGATCAGGAGAACCACAAGTCCCGCGAGCAGCAGAAGATTCCGGTTCATTTTCATGCAGAGGAGAGCGTATTAAGGAATACCCTAAAGAACCCTGAGGGGAGCTTTAAATGCCACAAGCGTTTTTAACTACACTCCCGTGTCTCTCCACTCACGACCTCGCCTATGACGCGGAATGAAGATAACCTCTAGCGGAGCGGAGAGGATGGACTTCCATCTGGACGGGACGCTACGGACTCACCATTACTGTTCCAATAACTCGCACCGAGGATTTTCCCTCCTTCATACCGGATTGCACTCTGCCGCTCTCCATTTTCATACCAGGTTTCCCAGTCACCATCCTGGTTTCCCCCTACATAATTTCCCTCCATCATCGTCTGCCCGTTGGGCCATGATTGACTGAATCCCCCATCCAGAACTCCATCTACGTAATTCCGCTCTCCCGCCACTTCGCCATTCTGGTGCCAGGCCTGCCAAACGTTGTGGTAATTGTTATCATTATATTTCCCCTCCATGGCCCTCTGGCCATTCTGATGCCAATTCATTGCCATTCCGTTTTTCTTGCCATTCCGCACCATTTCCAAGGCTGTCACCTTCCCATCCGGACTCACTTGCTTAACCCATCCTTCAAAAGCACTCTCATCTTCTTTTCCGTAATAGAGCCCGTCCCCCCGCAACTCAAGATTCTCGCGACCGTCTACGGCAACCTCGAGGGCCTCTGCCACATCCTCTTTGGTAAACGTAGAACCCTTCGGAGTTCCGTCAGAAACGGACTCTGGCTCCGGCTCAGGGGCGGGCTCTGGCTCAGGGGCGGGCTCTGGCTCAGGGGCGGGCTCCGGCTCAGGGGCGGGCTCCGGCTCAGGGGCGGGCTCCGGCTCAACGGCAGACCTCGCATCTGACTTCGCTGGAATCTTGGGATCCAAATTCTCTTGTTCTTTCTCCCCACAGCCAAAAAAGAAGAGAGTTGCCAAAATAAGTAGACTCGAAAAGGGCTTCATATCTCCCACAGAATAGAGCACCCGATTGAAAAGCGCCAACCCATAATTAGGCACCGAAAAAGTTCCAACCCAGAAATACCTGACATTCACCCTCGCCCTCTCTTCAGGCCCCGAGAGATCAAGTTGCCAAGTTTACCCCAAAATACGAATCTCTCTGCGAATTAAGATCAGCCTAACACACAAGAATCACAAAGGGGGCTTGCATCTGCCCGTCCTCATATCCCTCCTTTAGGCTATCCCTGAAACTTATACACTTGCGCGCAGATAACCTTATCAAAACGTTCATCAGTAACAGCGAGCGAACACTGAGGTGAGCAAAACGTCTCTTACCCCATTAATATGACAGCCCAGACATGGCCCGGAAGAATTCTTCAACAGTTAAAGGGCGTAAATCCTTTTGAAGGAGATTGCGCTCCAAGCCGAGTCTCCCTGTTTGGCCCTGGGCGCCCCGCCATGCCAGTACCCCTCCCGTGGAACTACAAGGAGCCCATCAAGATTTTTGAAGCCTTCTATTCAGAAGCTGACAGAGAAGCCGGCTGGGGAAAACACAATCGTTATCTTTACGCGGGTGGATTACCGCCTGTCCTAGTGACACGTGACCCCGGAATCATAAAGGCGATCCAATCCAACACGGGCGACAAGCCGGGACAATTCGACCGGGACACAAGCCCAACCGCTGGAATTGCCCGCGCAACGGGTGAAGACTCCCTACTGTATTCAAACGGGTCGATCTGGCGCCGCCAGAAAAGCATGGTCGCAAAGCCCTTCAGCCGGTCCAACCTCTTTCAACCCCAGAAGTTCCAAGGATTTGAACAGACGTTCCGCAAAACAGCGATGCAACGGTTGGAAGCGCTGCGCGCTGCCCAGAAATCCAGCGGAAAAGAGTCTACCCGTGTCGAGCTCGATCCAGAGATTAAGGTCGTCATGCTTGAAATGCTGGTGAACAATTTTTTTGGCGGCAAGGCATCCTATGATGAGTTGAGGGACCGCTTTATCCCCGCCTTGGTCTACCTGATCGACCATATGATTCGGGACACGGTAGCGCCCAAGGCTCAGGCAATCGCAAGGAAACTGTCTGGAGGTGAGAAGATCCTGCAAATTTACAAAGCCGATTTCGAGAAGCTGACCGACATCGCGCTTTCCGGGCGAGCCGAGGGCCTTGGCTTGTGGAACGAATTTCACTCCGAAGCCCCCGACGAAGCTCTACGCAGTAACATTCGCGTCTTCCTTGCCGGCGCAATGGAGGCAACAACTTCGTTCGCGAGTTGGGCAATCTCGCATCTGTCACATCACCCCGAATGGCAGACCAAGATCTACGAAGAGGTCAAAGATATGGACGTCTACGATCCCGATGACTTCACCAAGGCTCCAAACCTGAATCACGTTCTCGAAGAAACACTCCGTCTGACGCCATCTCTCTATTTCTTTCCACGCAGAGCAACGGCAGACACCTGGGTCGAGACATCAGACAAACGAACGATGATGATACCAAAGGGCACTCATATCAGACTCGATGTATGGCATTCAAATCGTTGTGAGGAGTTCTGGGGTGAGGATGTAACAGGATATCCTGCAGATATCTTTGCACCTGAAAGGTGGGACTCTCTCAAGGAGAGGGGCCTCTCGGCAAAAAGCATGCTTCATTTTGGATTTGGACACGGCCCACGCTTTTGCCCCGGAAGGTCCCTTGGACTCCTTGAGGTTGGCCTCGTTGTGGGTGCTCTCGTCAAAATCTTCAAGTTTAAGGCCGTTCATAGTGAGACCGGTCCCAGCGCTGGAGTTTCCACCAAGCCCGCAGATGGTGTAATGGTGGACCTGAGGCTTAGAAACAACGGATGATGCGCCTCCTGAATCGAAGGCCTTACTCCGCTCCACCAGCCACATGGACTCGCTTAAAAGAACGTGCTCGAGGGGGGACTCGAACCCCCACGGGTATTACCCCACTAGATCCTTAATCTACCTTGGCTGGTTGGGATAATGTTGATTGCTGCGCAAGTACAGCGGCTTCTGCGTCTCTCTGCAAGATGTGATTCCTCTGACAGCGCAAGGATGCGCTGGGTCTCCCATAATAACTGTCTGAATCTGTCAGAAGACCGGTCCTATGTCACTCTAACGCCTTGCTCCCCTCCGCATGCGCAGCCTTGAGGTCTCGTAGCCATTTGCAGCGACCTGTAGAGAGCCTTCTACAACCGCGTCCACCCGCACAGCGGATTGGGCTTCCAAAGCCCCGACGGCTTTGCCAGAACCATGGCGCAACTAGAACCAGTCCCCCGAACCTAACATTTCAACTGGCCCAAAAAGGGTGTCCCGATCACCAGTGCTAACGGGCAATCGATCAACGAGGTAACTCTAATAGCCCGCCGACCAGAATTCAAGCGCCAGTGTATTCTGTGCGGTTTCTGGTATGAGGACAGACGCTAAGGAGCTTGGATTTCTCTAATTTGAGGAAGGAGGCATTTTGAGCATTCTAGCTTTGAACTGGGCCAAGGAAGACTGCAAGGCACGTGGTTCTTTGCGCGGAATCATCATGGTCCTTGCTGACCATGCCTCCCCAAAACCCACCCTGGGGACCGGGCGTTTCCATGTCTGCTGGACGGGGCAGAAAACAATAGCCAACGAATCCGGATGGTCCGTGAGGTGCGTTGAGGACAACATTCCCAAACTAGCCAAGTATGACATCAAGGTCCTTCCCAGGCGGGTGCCAACGCCAAACGGAGCGTGCAACCTTTACGTCTTTCCAATCAGTGATTCCCTAGAGGTTCCCACGGCATACGTGGAAACTGACGAGGAGGTTCCCACATCTGGTGTTGAGGTTCCCACGGCTCGCACGGAGGTTTCCACATCTCACGCAGAAGTTCCCACGGGTCCTGCGGGTAAACCCAAACCTGAACCCAAAGAGGAACCAGAATTAAAACCCAGTCCATCCAGCGAGCGAGCTACTGCTGAAGACGTTAATCTTCTTTGTAAGGAAACCACAGAAGGGGTTCTTTGGAAGGATGTGGGGGTTGGGCCGGGTTCAGCAGTCACGCTGGAGGATTTGTTTCGTAAGATCGAAACCTTGCAGATTCCCCCTGAGAAGCGACTGAGAGCGCAAAACATCGCTCGCAAGCTCTGGGTGGACACTGATGGCGGCAAGTATCTCAGTGGCATGCCTGTGAGGGACCTACGGGCAGTCCTGATGACCCGGCCCCAGGGTGAGGGGGTGATTAAGAAGCGGAGGAAGTGAGCCAATCCACACGGATCTGGGCGGGGTAGCGGATTTGCGCCAGAGGCGGCGGTTGTTTGTTTTGGCGGGGTGCATGAAAAAATCCCGCCATGCCCCCCGCATCGCACCCTACATTGCGGCCGGTAGGGTTCCCATTGCCTCAGATTTAAGGACCGCCCGCTGGGGCAGGGTCACGGAATGACAATCCTGAGGAATACCTTGGCGGCATTGGAGGGTTACGAGTAGCTCATGGTGGTTCCGTTACTCATTTCATCGCCAACTGCACAATTCAATCCTCAACCACCCGCACGAATCCCTTCTGGCCGCTGGCTGGAACGCGGCGGTGGATGATGACACCGTTGCCGGTGATGCCTGCTTCCCAGACGGTCCAGACTTGGAGGTCTAGTGATTCCTCGATGCGGTAGGATCGGCCAGAGCGGGTCGGGAAGGTGACCTGCAAGGCATCGACGGCCCCGGAGGGCAATCGGAGGGCGGAAAAGGCAGGAGTGGAAGGTGGCGTGCTCTGGGCACTGATCGGGGAATACCCAAGGCTGACCTCATCCCCGTCATTCCACCCATCGCCGTCGCTGTCGGGGTCATTGGGGTCGGTTCGGTGGAAAATCAGTTCCCGGTAGGTGTTCAACCCGTCCTGGTCCGGGTCCCGGGTGTCTTGGGCAAAGGTCGCACCCACCGATCGGTTTCCGCCCATGACGATGACAAGCGGGTTGTCGGTGCCTGAGTCGTCCCCGGTCCAACCGGTGAAGTGATAGCCGAGGGTCGGGCTGGCCTCCAGGGTGGCATCCGTCCCGAGTCGGTAGGTTCCTGCACCCGAGACGGTTCCGTTACCCGTGTTGCTGACGGTCAGGACGCGGGTGGGATAGCTATGGGCCGCGTTCGGGTTGGTATCCTCGGAGATTTCCACTCCATCGAGGAACCCGTCTCCGTCGCTATCGAGGTCATTGGGGTCGGTCCCGTGAAGAACGAGTTCCGCCCAGTTGCTCAACCCGTCCTGGTCCGAGTCCCGGGTGTCCTGTTCAAAGGTCGCTCCCACCGACCGGTTTTCATACATGACGATGACAAGCGGGTTATTGTTGCCTGAGCCGTCGCCGGTCCAGGCCGTGAAGACATACCCGGGGGTCGAGGGTCTTGTGCTGACGAATACGGGGATCCGCTGCTGTTTCCAGCATCGCAGAAAGGGCGGTTTCAGGCTTCAGGCCGTCGGATCCTCTCCCGTGAAAGGCCTTTTTGTGGCCTTGGAGATCACAATCATGGCAAAAATGACCGGAATTTTCCAAGGCTTGTCCATTTGGAGTGTCTTAAGGCTAGAAAGGATGGAATCAGGTGGCAGTTTCAGATCTACAATGCTTCCGGTCGATGGCTGTGGTCGTGGCCACGTGGTTCCTATGTCCCCTGAACCCTCCAAGGCGCCCAAGCCTTCCCTTGAAACGGTATTCAAAGCGGAAGAGGCCCCGCTTCTGCGCTACGCGTTTGGCCTGGTGGGACGCCGGGAAGTGGCCGAGGACCTGGTACAGGACGCCTTCCTGCGCCTCCATCAGCACTGGGACGAGGTCCGGCAACCGCGCGCCTGGCTGTTTCGCTGTGTAAGGAACAGGGCCTACAACCATATTCGCGACAACAAACGCGAGACGCTTGCCGATCCTGCCACCCAGGAGAGCATCGGGGAGGGGGATGCGACCAATCCGGGCAGATATGGCGGCATGGGTGCGGGCCGGAAGGACATGGGACGGGAGGCCTTCGACGATGTGCTCGGTAAGATGGAGGCAGCCGGCATCCTGCACATGCTCATGGGAGACCTCGACGAGCGCGACCAGCTCCTTCTCCGGCTCAAGTATTTCGAAGGACTCAAGTACAAGCAGATCAGCCAGCGCAGTGGCATGAGCGTCGGGAACGTGGGTTACCGGCTGCATTACATTTTGAAGGACCTCGCTGATTCCCTGCGGCGTGCGGGGGTAGAGGGAGCGAAAGGATTAAGCAGATGAATGACGACAAATACAGTGGTGATCGCCATGCCTGGATCGAGCCGGAGACTGAGGCCCGTGTGGTATCGTTGATTTTGGGAGAGGCTTCCGATTTCGAAGTAGATGAGCTGGAGCTCATGATGGAAGAGCGCCCGGAAATCCGGGCCTTCAAACGACGTCTGGAATCTCTCGACGGATTGCTGTGGGCGACTCTCGCTCCGTCGGACGACGAGGATTGGAAGCTCGCTCCCGAGCGCAAGAGAGACTTGCTGGAAGCGATCGAGCTGGCGGACCCTTCGGAAGAGGTCCCGGTGCTGGAAGGGGATGCAGACCGGGTCCGGGAGCGGCGGATCCGCAGAGCGGGGCGGCGTGTGTTGTGGTCGGCGGCGGCCTGTTTTGCCGTGGCCCTCTTCCTGGTGGCCTTCTTCGCACGGCCGCGCATGGGTGCAGACGCGGAACTGAGCAGCCGGGGCGAAGGCAAGGACGGGGCATCGCTCAGAAAGGGCGAGTCGAAGAACTTGTCCGGGGGCGTGAAGAACTGGGGGCGTGATCAGGCCGAGTCGGCGAAGTTTTCTAACAGTGCGGATGCCCCGAAAGATACGGTCCGGTTCGTGGAGCGGCCCGCTGCCGGAGGGGAGGGCGATCGTGATGAGGCTCACGTGGCCTTGGCAAGGCTCAATGAGACTCTCATGAGTGAGGAGAGGACGCTGGCGCGTGAGGTTGTAACCGGGATACAGGGCGTGCCTTCCGCCAAACCCGGGGTGGAAGTAGACGCGGGGGCTCTCCCGGAATACGCCACCCGCCAGGTGAGGGAGTCCACCGATCGTGCGGTCGATAAGAAATCGAACTTCGATCGGGAGTTCAATCAAGTGGCGGGGCGAGTAGCCCCTCTCCCAGCCCCCGAAACGGCTCTGGCTCCGGAATCATTTCCGGAAACGCCAGCGTCTCCGATTCCCGTCCCGCCTCGGGCTCCGGTCTCGGCTGCGATCCCAGCCCCTGCACAGGATCCAGCCACGGGCGCGGAGGACGATCAACCCGCCGTTCCTGGAGAGGTTGCGTCTAGACCGGTGACATCAGTCCCCCGGCCGTCCGCGGAACCCGCGGCCGAAGAATCGGTGGAAGGTATCTGGCGGGGTTTTGCGTCCGGGCGGCCGGTGCCGAGGAAGGGCGAAAAGAATGGAAGGGATTCCCGGGTTGGGTTGGGGATTGAGGAATTGAAGGGCAAGAAGAGGTTGGCTCGCCAAGTGTTGGAGAAAGAAGCTGAGGGGGAGATTGCCCAATTCACCGGGGTGGCGGTTGAGGAAGGAATCGGAGGAGGCGGAGGAATTGGTTCGAGCGAAGGCCGGAGTTCGGGAAGCACTTCCGATTACGAGCTCGCCGATCGCTATCAGAAGTCGCAGGCGGACGGAGAATCCAAGCAGTCGGGTGGTCCTGAGGTGCGCGGAGGAAGGAATCGCTACCAATTGGCGGACGAGGAATCTTGGGCAGATGCCAACGGAAAGCTAGGCTGGGTGCAGCAGGGTCAAGGTCAGGGGACAGGTCAATCCGAAGGGAAAGGACAGGACCATGGTAAAGGCGGGTTTGGTACTGAGACGCGGGGCCGCGAGAAAGGCGAGAGAGAGGAGGACGGCGAGGGTGGCGCGAGACCATTGGATTTTTCCGATCCTTTTGCCAAGGCACCAGCCTCGAAATCAAGTCCGGCGAACGAGCGAGCTAAGAGCTTCTCAGCAGAGAGCAGCGAGCTTGAGGAGAACGCTCCCGTCGGGAGTGGCGAGGAGAGACAGCTTCCTCATTCGCGGACGAGTTCCAAAAGCAAGATTTCGCCCGGATTCAAGAGCGCAGTGCGCACAGCTTCGGAGGAATCCGCGCCGGTGGATCCCGCTGCCCGGCCGGCTGCAACTCGGTCTGAGTCGCTCGAGGCTGCTGGGCTATCGTCGCCCGCCGGGCCAGAAGCCTACCGTTTCGCATATGACGAAGCGCGTGCCCGCATGCTGGCTGAAGCAGACAAGGCTTGGGGGATGGCCGTGCCCCCGCCGGTTGGACTTGACGGCAATGCGAGGAAAGCCCCCGGGGGCAAGAGGGCAGACGAAGAGTTGATGAGCTCGCAGGACCCCTTTGGCGCTCTGGCCTTGGGAGAGCATGATGATGCGTCGGCTGATGTCGGTGGCAGGAGGATGGAAGACCGCTTCAGAGGAATTCGTGAGCGCAAGGCCCATCAAGACCAGGTGGAGGGCCGGGATACGGCCAAGTTTTACCAGGACGGTGGCACAGCGGGCGACCGGGTGGTGCAGAATGCCAAGAAGGACGAAGAATGGTATCTGAGACCCGCCCCCGATAGTCCTCCTCTCCCAGGGACCGGAGCAAATCGGACCGACGCGTCTTTCGATGTCGGCCAGCAGGCTGCCGAGCGGGCCGAGAAGGGCAAAGCTGCGGGCGAGGAAGTTGGAGACAGCCTCAAGGGCAGGGAAGTAGCCCTCTTCAAGCTGCTGGAAGGGCAGCTCCACGACGAGACCGAGTTGCTCGCCGATGAGCGGGGACCTGTGGTTACGGAGGCTCGCCGCCGGACCGAGGAGAAACTGCGGAGGATTGTTTTTCCAAAGGTAGAGCTCGACGGCATTTCGCTGAACGAGGCGGTCGAATTCCTGGAGGAGCAAACCAGGGCACACGACTACACGGTGAACAAGCCGGACGGGGAAAAGCTCCGCTATGGGATCCTGCACGAGTCAGCTCCCGGTGATGACTTTGAAGTGGATGGCAAGGAGGATGGGCGGAAGGGCGCGGCCAATCCCGGCGACACTCTCATCAAGGGACTCCGCCTTGAAAATGTGCCGGTCGAACGAGCGCTCGCCTCGATCGCTGAGCAGGCGGAGATGAGCGTCCGCATCGACGACGACGGCGCGGTGCTGTTCGTTCCCCTGGCCGGTGAGGCCGTGAAGAACATCGAACTGCGCACCTGGGAGATTCCGTTGGTGGCATGGGAAAAAATCCAGAACGGCCAGGCCAGCGCAAACGGGAGAGTGGTCGCCCGTGACCTGCTCGGAATTCCCGCGACGACGTCACCGGCCCCACCTGCAAAGGAGGCATTGATGAAGTACGGGATCGAGTTCCCCGAGGGCTCTTCGGTGACCTATGAGAACGTGACCGGAACTTTCGCGGCAAAGAACACCTCCGGCAACCTCGCTCTCATCGACAAGGTCGTGCAGGATTCGCTGCAGCGGATTAGTCTCGAGCAGGAGGCCTTGAAGGCCTTCGAGAAAAGTGCCGGCGCAGAACCCAAGTCGACCTTCTCGCTCAATGTGAGTGATGTGAGTTTCAAGTTGGCCAAGGCTTCCCTGGCGAAAGGTGAGTGGCCGCCAGCGGATCAAGTCCGCACCGAGGAGTTCGTGAACAACTTTGACTATGGCGATCCCGCGCCCAGTCAGGACGAGCGGGTGGCGTGCCATATCGAGCAAGCCGCTCATCCCTTCCTTCAGCAGCGCAATTTGATGCGCGTTTCGATGAGCACAGCAGCGCAGGGCCGAGCGGTGGGAGTGCCGCTCCGCCTGACCGTCCTGCTCGACAATTCCGGATCGATGGACCGGACCGACCGGGTGGAGTCGGTTCAGAACGCCTTCCGGTTGCTGGCGTCGCAACTCACCAAGGACGATCGGGTGACCCTGGTGAGCTTTGCGCGGACCTCTCGCCTCCTGGCCGACCGGGTGGCAGGTGACGAAGTTGTCAAGCTGGTCGATCTGGTGGAGGGGACGCCGAGCGAGGGCGGCACCAATCTGGAACAAGCTCTCAAGTTGGGTATGGCCAAAGCCAGGGAGCAGAAGCTCGAAGGCGGGCAGAACCGCATTATTCTTCTTACTGACGGCGCCGCCAACCTCGGCAATGCCAAACCGGCGGAGTTGGCCAAGATGGTGGAGAACATGAGACAGCAGGGGATTGCCTTCGATGCGTGCGGTGTGGGAGCGGAGGGCTACAATGACGAGATTCTGGAGTCGCTCACCCGCAAGGGCGACGGCCGCTATTACTTCCTCGACCGGCCGGAAGATGCCGATGGCGGATTTGCCGAGCAGATTGCCGGAGCCTTGCGGCCAGCAGCGCGCAACGTGAAGGTGCAGGTCAACTTCAATCCAAAGCGGGTCGGACGATACAAGCTCTATGGCTTCGAGAAGCATCGCCTCAAGAAAGAGGACTTCCGCAATGACAGCATTGATGCCGCCGAATTGGCGTCCGAGGAAGCGGGCAACGCGATCTATCAGGTCGAGGTCCTCCCGGAAGGGGAGGGTGACTTGGGAACGGTTTCGGTACGCTTCCAGGACACTGCCAGTGGCGAGATGGTCGAGCGTGAATGGGCCATTCCCTACCAGCCGCAGGCACCCTATCTAGAGCAGGCTCCGGCCTCGCTGCGTCTCGCTGCCGGCGCTGCCCTGCTGGGAGAGAAACTGAAAGGCAGTCTCATCGGCGAAGTTGTCGAGATGCCTCGGCTCGGCAAGATCATCAACAGCCTGCCAGCTGCTTATCCTTCCGATCCTCGCGTGAAAGACATCGTCGAGATGGCGAATAAAGTTCGCGAGCTGGGAGGCGAGTAGATCGCATGCGCCCCCATATCCTGATCACCCATCTGTAAATGAAAAGCAAAGCAACGAATAGAGGGACTATCTTTCTGGCAGTCTTGACAACCTGCGCCGTGTTTCTCGGTGCCAGTTTAATGGCCCAAGACAATCCGCCGACGGCACCCGCGCCCCCGGCCGATCCTGCTGAGGACCCTCAGATCACGGTGGAGGATGCAGCACTCACCGCGGAGGTGAACGATCAGGGGGGACGGATCATCGTGGAGGCCAAGGGAGTGCGTCCCAAAGTGCCGATGTTTTTCCGGGCCGAGGCGCACGAGAAGGTAGCCGTCAAAACGGACCAGGTGGACTACGAAATTGCTCTTGGGCTCAACGTGGTGCAGGGCAAGGCCAAGTTGCTGAGCTTGGGACTCGGGGGGACGGGCGAACTACAGAGTGTGACCGGCGAAGGGCTGGCAGCCTGGTCGGTGCGCCGCGTTGGCGCCGAGCGCTTCCTCGATCTGCAAGTCAATGCAGAGGAGAACCGCAAGAAGTTCAAGGTTGTGGTGCGAGCTCTTCTCGCGCGACAGGAACTCCCGGCCAACACGGACCTGCTCCACGTGAAAGCGGGCAAGGCGGTGGGCTTCACCTCGACCGTCGAGGTGAGTATTCCGGTCGAGATTACTTCGCGACTGGTGGCCGCCGAAGGATTTCTTCCGCTCGAGAGCACCGACGACCAGCTCAAGCGCTACGAAGGGTCGCACGGAAAGCGGCTGGCCTTTGCCTTCTCCCGCAGCAGTGCGGTCTCTGCTCCCGTCGAGTTGGTAAACGCCTGGTTGGAAGGAACCGTGGATGAACCGGGGGGGCATACCGCCTTCCTGCTCCGGGCTACCGCAGAAGTCAGCGTGGACGATTCTGTCATTGAGATCCTTCGGGGGCAGGCGGCTGCAGCCGACGTTCCGGCAGGTCGGGGATACCAATTGGAACTTGCCGTGGACAAATCCCAGCGCCCGGTCTATCGCCTCCGATTTCCCAAGACGGGATCATTCCCGGTCGAACTCAAGATCGTCGCCCGACTCAGCAAGGCGGACGAGTGGAGCAATCTCAATTTCGAACTACCCTCGGGTGCGGTTGTGCCCATCGTGCTGCGCGGACTCGCCGGTGAGAACGAGTTTCGTCAGTCCGCGGCTGTGGTGCCCAGCAAGGAAGGCGAAGCGTGGCGCGGATTCCTGCCGCTTCACGGGCGCTGTGATCTCGGCTGGAAGCCGGCTCGCAAAACGGGCGAAGGGAAGCTCTTCTTTACCACCACCGCGAAGGTGAATGTCGGAGTGGGAGCCGGACTGCTACGGCATACCACAATTGTGGAGTATCGCATCCTGCAGGGTCAACTCGCCGCCCTGAGCCTGACTCTGGAAGGACCAGGCGAAGTCTACGACGTGGACGGATCGAATATTGTGAATTGGTCGCAGGCGGAAGAAGACGGGGTGCGCCGGCTCGACGTGAAACTCAGCCGGCCCATCGAGGACACCGGCCTTTTGCGCGTGCGCAGCCAACTGCCTCTCGATGCCTTTCCGGTGCGGATCAAGCCCCTCCGGCTTGTGCCCATCGGTTCGATCCGGCACTCGGGTTATATTCGTGTCTACAACCTTGGTGCCACGCGCCTGGAAGTCGCCGGGGTGACCGGGCTGACTCAGCTATCGCCGGACCAGTTTCCGGAGAAGAACCTCCCCGGCGGTGACCGGCAGGTCTTCGTTTACCGATTTCCGGCCGCCGCTCACGACTACGAGATCGCGGCTGACCGGGTGCAACCGGAAGTCACCGTCATGCAGAATGTGGTCTACGAGTTGACCGAGTCCGATCGCATCATCGATGCCGCGGTGCATCTCGACATCCGGGAGGCACCGCTCCGCGAGTGGTTGATGATGATCCCGGCAGACTACACCATCGTCTCGGTCAGCGGGGCCGAAGTACGGGACTACGTGCGGGGGTCGCAAGTCACCGACAACGAGCGCACGCTCAACATTCTCTTCAACAAAGAGGTGGCCGGGCGGCAATTAATCGAGATCAGCCTCGAGAAGAACCAAGCCGCTGAGTCTGGGCAGTGGGCTCTGCCACGGTTGCGGCACGACAAGGCCAAGAGCGTGCGCGGCGAAATTGGCCTGGCGGGAGTCCCCGGCTTCCGCCTGACGATCAAGAGCTCCGAGAAGCTCACCGAGATTCCCATCTCGCGCTTTCAGAAGAACAAACCCGGGGTGCGCTTGCAGCAGGCTTTTCGGATTCGCGAACGGCCATGGTCTGCAGTGGTGAACATCGAGAGTCTGCCGCAGAGCATTCAGGCGGACGTCTTCCACCTCTACTCGCTCCGTGACGAAACGGCCTACGTGAGCGTGATCCTCAACTACTTCATTACGGGTGCGCCGGTTTCTGAGTTTCGGCTCGGGATCCCCAAGGAGTTGGTGAAGCAGAACGAGCAGGGAGTGTATACCACCACCGGTAATCTCTCGGTGGTTTGCAACGATCTTCGGCAGCAGAAAGTGGTGGTCCGCGAAGCTGAAGGTGGTGATCCGGCGGAGAAGAAGATGGAGAGCGACTACGTTCTCACCTTGCAGAAGAGCGTGATCGGTCCCGTGACCGTGCTGGTGACCTTCGAACTCCCGCTCGCGACAGAGGACGGAGAGAGGTTGCAAATCAATGTCGGGGAAGTGGTGCCCAAGGGCGTAGCTAGCGAGAGCGGCTACCTCCAGGTGGTGAACCCGGTCCAGGCAAACGCCATGATCGACCCGGACAAGATCTCGCCTACTCTCCTCAAACTCAATCCGCTCGAACTTCCGGCCGAGTACCAGCTGCTCACGGCGGCTCCGCCGATCGCAACCTATCAGTATTCCGGAACGGCCCGCCCCTTCGCTTTCCCTGTGGAAGTTGATTGGTATGAGAGCGGGGAGACCATTCCGCAAGTGGTGGAGTTTCTCAAAGCGAACACTCAGGTCTCGCGGGATGGGGAAGTTGTCACCGAGGTGGAGATGCGGGTGAAGACCCGGGGCCGGCGCGTCTTGCGGACGGAGTTGCCCCGGGACGCGGAGCTCTGGGGCGTTCAGGTGAACGATCAGAATGAAACTGCCCGCACGGAGGTGCAGGATGGAGCCAGCGGCGACAAGATAATCTATCACCTGATCCCGCTGCCCACCGATGTGGGCATCAATACGCCCGTGAAGGTGAAGCTCAAAGTCGCCAAGCCGGTGAGAAACGGCAAGAAGGACAAGTACCCAGAGGTCACTCTGCCGGCAGTCCACGCTCCGATTTCCAAGGTTGAATGGTCCGTTACCGGTGAGAAGGGCCGAGTTCTCATTCCACGCTCGAGCAAGCTTCCCTTGCGCACAGAAGTTTCCATTGAGAGCGGACTGGAGTGGATCTCGGACCACGCCATCCTCGCGACGGTCATCCTCTTCCTCCTCTTGGCGGTGGGGCTGTGGGTCCGTTGCGGATTTTCGGGCCATCTATGGATCGGACTCGGGGGCATGGGCCTGCTGATTGCCGCCCTCATTCTCTCCCTCGTGTATATGAACAAGGCCGGGAGCCAAAAGCGCCCTCAAGTGGAGACGCTGGAGATTTCGCTGCCTGCCATTGCAGCTGCCGAATCGCCCTCCATGGTGGTGGCCAATCATACTGCGTGGGGGTCCCAGGTGAACACACCGGGAATCGTGATCCTCGTGGTGGGGGTGGTCTTGGTCGGCTGGTCGCTTTTCGCTGCCCAACGCGGACAACTCTACCGTCTGGCAGGTGGAATGCTCCTGGCGATTGGTCTTCTAATACAGGGTGGCGGGGCGCAGATCTTCTATTTCGTAGTCGCTATTGTGACGGCCCTCCTTTTCCTGCCCTGGCTCTTCCGTTGGTGGCGCCAGTTTCAGGACGAATGCGCCAAGTGGAAACAGATCCGGAAGGAGAAAGAGGCAGCCCGCCTTCGAGCCAAGGACGAGGCCGTGGCAAACGAAGAGAGCGGAGATGCGGTCGTGGACGATGATGGAGACACCTCCAGGGGTGACTCGAATGGACCGCTTCCGGGCCCGGCAGCCACCCTGCTTGTCTTCGGACTCTTGTTTTCTCTGGGAGGAGTTTCGGAGGCAGGCGCCCAGGAGAAGGGCAAGAAGCCTGCTGTCCTCATTCCGTCCGGAATGCAGGCGGCAGACAGCGTGAAGCAAGAGTGGACCATTTCGGAAGGCAGGCTCACGGCCAGGGGGTCAGTGGTGGTGACCGGCAAGCCCGGCGACACCTTTCTCCTCCTCAAGGCGCCCGGCGTGCTCACCGAGTTCAAAGGAGAGCGACTGCGCGTCAGCAAGAGCGGCAGCGTGTCCGGGAGCGGATCATCTTACGTGGTGTCCATTCGCGGAGGTGGAGCGGCGGCGGGTCAGGCGAAATCTCTGACTGCCACCTTTGCCTACGAGATGCAGGTCGGCGAGAATGCCGATCGCTTCGCGGTGGCGACCGGCCCCGGTGCAGTGCAGGAGCTCAAGGTGCAATACGACCAGACCGGGTGGGAATTCGATTCTACTGCCGCGATGAGGGTTGTGAATCTGGACGATCAACCGGCCGGGGGGAGTGGCGCGGAGTTGCTTCTGGCCCCGCTGCCGGCGACGGAGATTGTGCGTAGTCCCAAGGAGCGGGACGTGAAGGCGGAGAAAACGCAGTTCTACACCGAGATCGACAACCTCTTCCTGCCCAGTCCGGGCGTGATTGATGGCATCCACCAGATCCGGGTACGTCCGTCGCAGGGCGAAGTGCGGGAACTATCCGTTACCATTCCCGAGGGGTTCACCGCCACCGATGTCCCCGCTGGTCCGGTTGGTGAATGGCAATTCGACGCGGAGACTCGGGCCCTCAAGATCGTGATTGAGCCAGCCCAGGCGAAACCCTTTGTGCTCCTGGTGACCTCCCAGAGCGGTCTCGACCCATTGCCCGCTGATTCCAGGCTGGCACCTGTGGCCGTGGCCGGGGCAACCGGAGAAGTTGGCCTCGTCGCTCTGGCCTTCGGCCTGGAAGCACAGCCCGAGAAGGTGGACGCCGAGGGCATGTCGGCGGTCAATCTCACCGACTTTGGCGCGAACCTGTTGCCGGACCGAGCGGGAGGAAAGGCGGTGCTGCATCGCGTCTTCCGTTACGGACAGGCCGGAGGATCGCTCGCCCTTCGAGTCGCGGCGGTGGCGCCCGAGTTGCGGGTTGATACCACCCAGGTACTCTCCATCGGCGACGAGAGGATCACCTTGGTCCTCAACAAGTTCGGGGTCGATATCAACCGGGCGGGGGTCTTCCAGATGAGCTTTCCGCTTCCTGCGGGACTGGAAGTGGATTCGCTCACCGGGGCCGCTCTTAGTCACTGGACAGAGCTGACCGAGAATGATGTGCGCTACATCATCATGCATCTGAACGGCAAGACGATCGGCAAGCAGCAATTCCATCTCACTCTCTCGGGACCGCCCCCGGCTGCCGGTGAAACCAACTGGCTCGTGCCGCGGCTCGAAGTGCGCGAAGCCCAGCGTCACACCGGATCGTTGGTCATTCAACCAACCACCGGAATCAGGCTCGAAGCGACCTTGGAACGAAACGTCTCGGATGTGAGCCCCAAGACGATTGGAGGCAATGGCGAGAATGCCCTGGGCTTCCGCCTGCTCCAAAGCGATTGGGAGATCCGTCTCGGAGTGAACAAAGATCAAGCTCGTGTGCGAGCGGATGTCCTCCATACCTTGATCCTGCGCGAAGGGCAGACCCGCACATCTATTCTGGCGAGTATCGCGGTGGACCGGGCGTCCATCCGCTCTCTCCGCGTGAAGCTTCCTGAGTTAAGTGAGAAAGAAGCGAACTCCTTGCGTGGGCTTGGGAACTCCGTGAACGACATGGTGCAGGTCGTCGATGACGCCGGCAACGCGGTGCCGGAGCTCTACGACATTCAGTTCAAGCGCCGCGTGCTGGGACGCTTGAAGCTACGGATCGATTGGGAGCGCACCGGAGAGCGCAAGAGCGTGGATGCCAATCAGAGTGACGTCGAAAGGGTGGCCATGATCAACTTCCCCACTGCGGAGCGGAACTCGGATTACTACGTCGCAGTGCGGGCCGGCCGGTCCGAGTCGGGTCTCGATCCCACGGCCAATTCGCTCCCCAGTGGTTGGCAGAATGGCGAATGGGGATCCCTCAACAAAGAGCTGCGCGAGAGCGGCAACCAAAGTGCTCCCGCCTTGGTCTTCAAGTGTAAGGCGGCTTCGTCGCCGCTCGAACTTGAGGTCAAGCGGCACTCGGCCGCCGATGCCCTCAACCTGCGGGTGGTGAAGGGCAGCATTACGACCGTCGTCTCTCCGGCGGACAAACCCATCGGCCGACATCTCACCTCTGTTGACCTCGATCTCGAAGTCATCCAGCGCAATGCCCTCAACGTCCGGCTTCCCAAGGGAGCCAATCTGTTCAATGTGATGGTGAACGGCGAGAGTGTGAGTCTGGTTCGGGTGGAGGAAGCCTATCAGTTTTACGTTCTTCCGGGGCCGAAGGACCGGAAGGCTCAGGTGCACTTTGTCTATTCCAGCCCCGGCCAAAAACTAGGAAAGCTCGCCCTGGAAAGTCCGCGGCTCAACGTGCCCTTGGCCAACATCGAGTGGAAGGTGGTGGTGCCCAAGGATTACGAACTGGTGAAGGACGCAGGGGACCTGGATTTCAGCGGCGAGACGGAGGCGCAAGACTACACTCTGGCTCGCTATGAAGAAAAGAACGAGAAGGAGCGCACCGCCCAGCGACGCTTCGCGGTAGATTCCATCGAGAAGGCCAATGAGTTGCTCACGGCAGGTGAACAAAAACAGGCGCGCAGCCTTCTCAACAGTGCGGCCAACAACTACGCGCTCGATGCCGCCTCCAATGAAGATGCCCGCGTGCAGCTGACCCGGATTCAGCAGAAGCAGGTCATCGTGGCACTCAATACGCGCCGTCACCGTCTCCTTCTCGACAACCAGACGGATGACCAAGCCACCTTCGAAGCGAACGATATACTGGAGCGTGCGGCGGCCCTCAACCCGCTGGTCAGCCACAATGATCTTAGGTTCAACTCGGAGCAATACAGCGCGATCATCCGGGGCAACAGTGTGGAGGATACGCGGAACATCGAAACCGTCGCCGATCAGGTCGTGGTTCATCAACGATCCACCGAGCCGGCCCCGCAGACCCTGAGCATCGCCATTCCGGACGAAGGCAAGATCTTTACCTTTTCTCGGTCGGTTCAAGTAGGCAAGGACGCGGCGCTCAGTCTCGATCTCAAGTTCAAAGCTCGGCGCATGCGCAGCACGGGCGGGGAGGCTTTTGTTCTCGTCCTCGTCTTCGGGATCTGTGTGGCCCTGGTCTTCGGCTGGAAGCAGAGAGCAGCGCGCTCCTGATTCGCCGAGGGGCTCTTTGCAAACTCCCGGGGGCAGTCCTCCCGGGGGGAGATCTCATGCAGGGCATTTCGAAGCTCGCCAGCCCCGTAGGGTCCAAGAACTCGAATCGTTGAATTCATGCTGCATCCCGGTAGTAGTAGGGCAACGCCATTTGGCTCCGGGACGAACCCGGGAGGTGGCTTTCCTCGGCTTGGGCGTGCTCCTGGGCTTGTTCCTGGGCTTGGCCTTCGGCTTGGGCCTGGGGAGGACCTGGCAACGCCGGGCCCATTCCTCCCACTGAGCGGCAAGGGCTTTTACCCGCCCGGGCCGTTGGGGGGCCAGGTTCTGCTGTTCGGCTGCTTCGTCGCCACCTCGCGCGCCGCTCTTGGGGAAGAATCCCAGTGCCACGCGACTTCGTCCAAATTATTGCTTCCGCTGTATTCGTAGCCATTGGTCTCCACCCCGCACCCTGCAAGCCGTCAGGCGGGCTTGTGGCTGCCCCTACGCGCGTGGTAGGGCTAGGGCATGAGAATACTAGCTGCCCTCACGCTGCTTACCTCCGTCTTGCTTAGCCCTTTTTGCCACGCGGGACCATTCGAGTTGCAGTGGGAGTTTGAGGTGAGTTCAAATCGTCTGTTACGAGGGTACGCGATAGTAAAAGTTGACGCGATAAAGCACACGCCTGATGGGGGGTGCGTGGTCCGACTTGAATTAACTGATCCAGCAAATAATATAATTCGGGAAGTCGTGTTCGTGCTTACCGGACAAGGCACGCTAAGATGGGTAAGCGAAATCACGCCTCCTAATGATTCTTCAATCAGTGTCTATGTCATCGAGGCAAACAACTTGGTTATACGTCTGGGCTGGCAGCCGCAAAGACTCGTAGCCGTGAATCTTAATTCAGGGGAAGAGACCGACTTGCCAGCGGGCTACGGGTTCGAGAATGTTCCCTCCTATGGCTGGGACGGCAATGGGACTTTTTTTCTGACTAATGGCTTGGGATCTGGCAATACACCTCTCCCAGGGCGAGTAACTATTCAAAAATGGGCCCCTG
>JAQWTV010000080.1 GCA_029242545.1 Roseibacillus sp. | reverse complement strand
CCTCGGATCGTAAAAGGGGGCTCATGGGACCAGAACCCTGATGAATGCCGAAGTGCCGCCCGCGTGCAATCCGTGAATGACTGGAAAGATACGGACCCGCAGGTGCCAAAAAGCATCTGGTATCATACGGATGGTCAGTTCATCGGCTTCCGTATCGTGCGACCACTGAAAACCCCAACCGCCGAGGAGATGCACGTTTACTGGAACACTGACTGGTGGGAACCCACCAGAAACGCCGAGGACCTTTAGGGCGAATCCGCTCAACCTCTTCTTCTCTCGTCAAAGGCGCAGCTTCGTGCTGCGCCTTTCTTGTCGTCGGGTCGGGGCTATTCGAGAGCCTCCAGAGCCTGAAGCAAATCCTCCCCTTGGCTACCCGCAGACACCTTCTCTTGCTTCCAGACCAGCTTCCCATCCTTGAATAAGTAGGCCTGCCGGGAGGCAAATTTCCCCAGATGTGGAACGCCAAAGGCCTTGATAATCCTTCCTTTCACGTCTGCCAGCAGTTCAAAGGGAAGCATTTGCTTTTCCACAAAGGCTTTCTGAGCGGATATCGTGTCGAAAGACACTCCGTAAATTGTGACACCTTTCTTCAGTAACTTTTCGTTTACGTCCCGTAAACTACACACCTGCTTTGTTCATCCCCCGGTCAGGGCCTTGGGATAGAAAAAGAAAAACGCCAATCCCTCTGCTGCCACTTCGTGAACTCTGACGAGCTCTCCCTTATGGTTCTTCGCCTCAGCCTTGGGAAGGGCTTTGCCAAGATCCAGGCTTTCCGCCATCGTTGGCTGAGCGAAGGCAAACAGCGACCCAAGCCCCGTTAGCCATCTCGAAAGTTTTCTCTTCATGACTCGATCCATATCCCGCCCGGGCAGGAATGCCAGAAGGATTTTCGTTGTCCTCATCCTCCTTGCTTGCGGCTGCTACCCCCTCTTCGGCCCCAAACTCTGGAAAAGGATCCAGACCACCCGGCAAGCGCAGGGCGAAGCACTCAAAGCCTCTCCGGTCTACTCTGCCGAGCACCCGATGATGGGCACAACCGCGCAGATCGTGGTTTACGCGACGGACCCGAAGAAGGGTGAAGCGGCCATTGCCGCAGCCTTCCAGCGCGCCGATGAAATCGGTCTGATCTGCAGCGACTATAATCCAGAAAGCGAATTGATGCGTTTGTGTAAGGGGCCGGTCAACGAGCCAATCGCTGTCTCCCATACTCTCGCTACCGTCCTCACCCACGCGCGGAGCATCGCAGAGACCACCGAAGGGGTATTTGATCCTACCCTCGGTGGATTCACCAAGCTCTGGCGAAGGTCCAAACGACAAAAAGCCCTTCCTAATCCCGCTCTTCTCGAAAAAGCCCGCAGCGCAGCGGGCTGGACAAAATTCGAAGTCTCTCTGGAGGAGAAAACGGTTACCGTGAAGGACGAAAATCTTCTCTTCGACCTCGGAGGAATCGCCAAGGGATATGCGGCAGACGAAATGCTACGCATTATCAAGTCCCATGGCATTTCCTCCGCAATGGTGGCCGTAGCAGGAGATATAAGGCTCGGTTCTTCTCCCCCGGGCCGCTCTGGATGGGCCGTTGGAATCAGGACCCTTGGGGCCGATGTAGAGCAAATCATACATGTCTCCAATTGTGCCGTTTCCACTTCAGGTGATATCGAGCGCTACGTGGAAATTGAAGGAACTCGCTACTCACATATCATCGATCCTGGGACAGGCATTGGGCTCACCCGGCGCATCGCGGCTACGGTGGTCGCGCCCACAGCCGTCCAAAGTGACCCTCTGGCCACCTTCTGCTGCATCAGGCCCCAATTCGCCACCCAAGTCTTTGCCGCCGGAGAGATTTCCTGCCGGATTGTGACTCTTGGAAACGGCCCCTTCGACCAGAGAACCCGGCAGTTCCCACCCTTAACCCGCCCGTAGAACGCAGTTCCTGCCTCTCCGGAACTTCCGAACGGCATTGGAACCGCGGCGACACCCGCAGAAAGTTCTCGCAAACTCTCTGGTAACGCCTTTGATCAGCCGCCGTGTTCCTTGACACTTGGCTGCCTGATTTCTCGTTCCTCTTCCTCTCCATCCTGGTCGAGGGGGCTCCTTTTATCCTGCTTGGAACAATCATAAGCGGCTTCATCGATGTCTACCTTCCCTCGGGAGCGATAGACCGGCTTCTTCCCCGAAATCGAGGGCTAGCGGTTCTGATGAGCGGAATGCTCGGCATTATTTTCCCCGTATGCGAGTGTGCCGTTGTCCCGGTCATCCGGCGACTGGTCAAAAAAGGCCTGCCGCCTGCCTGCGCCATCACTTACATGCTGGCCGCTCCCATCGTGAATCCGGTGACCTTCCTGAGCACTTACAGCGCCTTTAAAAAAATCCCTCTCGAAATGGCAGGATCACGACTTCTATTTGGCTACGTAATCGCAGTGATAGTCGGTCTGATTCTCCTGCGGGTTGGCGTAGGGCGAATCTTGAAACCGCGCATTGTGGGAGAACTCAGGGAAGCCGAGTCCAGTCACGATCACCACCCTGACCATGGGAGCACCCTCCTGGAGAAAAAGAATCGTCTTATCATGGCACTCCGTGCAGCCATGCGTGACTTCGTAGACGTTGGAATCTATTTCGTGATCGGAATCACCATCGTGGCGATCGTCAACACTCCCCCTCCCGTCGACCAGCAAACCATCCCACTGCGTGATTATATTGATGGTACCGCAGAGAGCATCTGGGGTGCTCCGGCTGCCCTGATGGGCCTCTCCTTTCTCCTCAGCTTGTGTAGCACTTCAGACGCCTTCATTGCCGCCACCCTTGACACTTTCAGTAATGGGCCGCGCCTCGCCTTTCTCGTCTTTGGACCGATGATGGACGTAAAACTGCTATTTCTCTATAGCACGATCCTTTCCCGGAAATTCATTCTTATCCTCGCTGCAGGCCTCTTTATTGGTATCGGGACATTGAGCGTTCTTCTCGAACCAATTTTTGAAGGTTTCGAACGCAACAAGGCCCCTCCCTTCTCCCAGGGTATACAGGAGTAGTGCCCCGACCCAATGAACAAGGCGACCTTCAATCAGATCATCTCCAGTCTCGCTACGATCTCCTGGGGAGGGGTTCCGGTCTATCTCTACACGCGAGGCCTGATCGGCGAATACCTGAGTGAGTCCTTTCACGTGATTGCGCTGAGTGGAGGGCTGGCCATGATCGTTCTCGGCCTTTTCAATCTCCTGCATGCCAGACGGCAGGTCGGTTGTGGCCATGATCACAGCCATGAACACGACCACGGGCACGACCACGATCATCACGAACAGAATCCGGTAGCTGCAATCTGCCTGATGATCATTCCGGTGATGCTTTGCACGGGATTCACGAAGCATGAATATTCCAAGGAGGCTCTCCGTTGGAAGGGCCTCTACAAACAACGCACTCTGAAATCGCTTTATTCCACCTATAATACGGAATTTACCCGCGAACTTCTCGAGAAACGAACCCCCAAGACCTCGGAAGGAAATTTTCTCCTTCAGCTCACGGAGCTTTATTGGTCAGCGGGAGATGAAAAAATCATGAAGATCTATGATGGCCTTCCCGCTCAGCTCGAGGGCCGACTTATAGAGGAAGAGCCTACTCTCAACCCTGACAACACCCGCAAACGCCTCTACAGAGTTGTGATGACATGCTGTGCAGCTGACGCTCAGGTGCTGGGCGTTCCTCTCGAATTCAGCACCTCTCTCCCAGCGCTTGCGGACAAAACCTGGATTACCGCTAGGGGAAAAGTCGCCTTTGAGCTCATCGACGGACAGCATTTTGCATATCTCAGCGACTGCGAAGTCGAAGCGACAGAACCCCCGGAAACCCAAAACAGGAGGCGCCCCTGACAAAACCTTCGGTCGCAATAACCCGCAACGCGGTCGGAAAAACTAGGATCCAGATTACTCCTGGGAATCCCCAGCTTCTTCCGTAGTCCCAGACTCCACTACTGGTGGAGCGGAAACCTGCCCCTTCACCGCGGCCTGAAATTCCGTGATCCAAGTCGCTATGTCCCGGTGAGTCGTATGGGTTTCGATATGTTTCAGCATCCGGAGGGCCGCCTGCTTCTGATCCCCCACACCAAACAGGTCCATTTCTTTTTTCCACTGCAGCTGCGGGCGCCGCACCTCAAGAAACTTTTCCATCGGAGCAGAATGCTCCGGGCGTCCCAGCCCCTTCTTGGGCTTGTTCCAGATATCAATCATGGTTCCCTCGTGGAGGATTCTTCTATCCCACGCCTGCCCAAGCTCACTCAGGGTCTTTTTGCTTCGCAGAGAAGGCAGGACGAGGCCTTCGTAAACCGCTTCCAACTGCAGAGGAGATCCCGGCCAATCGGTAATATCAATATTATCAACGGAATAGGCCTCGGCAAAGACTGTCCCCAGGACATTCTGGCGAAGCACGGCTTGTGCTCCCTCCAGATCCTCAGCGTCCTTGAAGATCGTATCGATATGATCAAGTGCCTTTGACCACATTTCATCTCTCTTCTTGGGCTCGGAGGCGGCTTGGAGGGTGAGCAGGAGCCAGTTTAACTGATGCCGGAGGGCTCGGCGAAAAGCCGGGCTATCCGAACGCTCCTTATGGCGCCTCTTCCAATCTCGGAACTCGCTTCCGCTCTTCTGCTTCTCCTCAAACTGCACTTTCTCAGTACAATTGACAAAGAGCGCATAAGCCGCGGAGTCACTTTGGATTGCGGATCGGAACGCTGAATGCGCAGTGCTGTAACGGGCCCCTATGGCCTTTTGGGACCCTTCCTTCAGCGTCTTGATCTTCTCCAGAAGAAGTTGAACATCGAGCGCACTCAACTTCTCTGGTTCTCCGTAAAGAGGGGAACAGAACACTAGTAGCAACAGAAAGGCGGGAAATCTCGACATGGCTAAAGAGAGGATGGTGGTCGAGCCTCAACCAATTAAAGCAACGGATCAAAGGGATTTTACAGAGAGTTGGCCAACCTCCTGGATTTTGGGGCGGGAACATGCCGGGCAAAAGCGGCTAATCCCATGAGAAGCAGGCTCGGCAACCATTCCATGAACAATATCAAAAATGGCCTCCTGTCTCCGGAAATGCCTCCTCAGGTTGCTTTGGCAGGCTTCCTCTCAAAGAACGTTCATCTAATCTGCTCCTTCAGTTCTTCGAGGCCTGACGTAAGCTCTCATGGAAAAGAAACCAAAGAGGATCGGAATAAGCCCAAAGCATGCCCCCATAATCAGGTCTGCCTCCAACATTGGGCTCTCCAGATGTTCCGGAACACCGAAAAGGGGCAGGGGATGTGCCCCATCACTCCAGGAATAGGCGAGAGCTGTCAGGCCTGCTGAAAGCATTACCCATCCAAGAATTACAATGGATCTTGGAGCCTGCCCACGAGCTGCGATGAAGGCTAAGCCGAAGGACGCGGCCCATAGCGCAGCCCCAATGGCAGGCGTCACACTCATCGCCAGGAGGGCTCCAACTATTCCGCCTATGACCACAGGAAGCCCACAGGTACTGAGAATTTTTTTAAGGCCTAAGATAGGAAATGTCGTTCCCTCTGAGCGCGCCTTCCGCAAGACCAGAAGGCTCGAGTAGACTATCACAAGGAGCAGGGCCACCAGCCAGCAAGCGACCCATCCGGGTTCCGATATACCCGTTGACTCAACGGTTCCCCTGTCGAGATCCGCCCTCTCCCGAAGAAACAGCACGGAGGAGAGTATCAGCACAAGGCTCCCTCCGCCCAGCAGGGCCAACCGCAGAGCACCGAGATAGCTGGGCACCTGTCCCTTAAGGGATTCACCTATCCCATGGGCCTCGACACCCTTAACCTTATTGGTCACTCGGCCAGATTACACCTTAAGCGGAGAGATTCAAACCAGCAGGGGCTTTCCAGAGGCTCCCAACCCCCTTTCGCGCACCAAGACTGCAATTTAAGGGAAATTTCTTGCCAAGGAGGCCTCAATTGCCTACTTCCCCCGCCCCTTCCTCGCGCCGCCGCAGAACAATGGAGAGCCGAAGGGAACGAACACGCGGCGGGCCTCCTGACAAAAGAGCTTCTGTGAATCAACGGAAGACACCGAAATGATAAACGACCTAATAAAGGAAATGGTGGAAGCGGGAGTCCATTACGGACACCAGACCCGCAAGTGGAACCCCGGAATGCGCCCCTACCTCATGAGGGACAAGGGAGGCATTCATATTATTAACCTCGAGGAAACTGTTCGCTGCCTGGATAAGGCCTCAGACTTCATCTCCGAGTTGGCAGCTAAGAAGCGGAAGATTCTCTTTGTTGGCTGCAAGCAGCAGGCTCAGCAGGCAGTAAGTGAGGCAGCTCAGGCAGCTGGACAATTCTACGTCAACCACCGTTGGCTGGGTGGAACCCTGACAAACCTCGCTACCATCAGGAAATCCGTTGAGCGACTCAAATATCTCGAAGGCATCGAGAAGGCCCCGGAGTATAAGGCCATGTCGAAGAAGGAGCTTGCCGCTTTGAACCGCGAGAGAAACAAACTACTCCGAAACCTCCAAGGTGTTCGCGAAATGGATAAACCGCCGCAGGCTGTTGTTATTGTCGACACCGCCAAGGAATCAATCGCAGTTGCTGAAGCTCGGCGGCTCAAGATTCCCATTGTCGGGATCATCGACTCAAATGGAGATCCCAGCGTAATCGATTACCCGATTCCCGCTAATGACGACTCCATTCGCTCCGTTAGGATCATCCTGCAGAACCTTGTCGACTCCATCGTAGTTGCCAGCAAGGGCTAGGGTTCTTCCCTTAGACAGACGCTACACTCAGCTCCGCCCGGAAGGGCTAATCTGAACAGATCAACACCAAGCTCACCTCTCTAATGTCTATTACCGCCTCTCAAGTTAAAGAACTTCGCGACCGCACCAATGCGGGAATGATGGAGTGCAAGAAAGCACTTCAGGAAACTGAAGGAGATATCGAGGCTGCCATCAAAAAGCTGCGCGAAGCCGGGGCCATCAAAGCTGCCAAGAAAGCTGACCGTTCCGCGAAGGAAGGCATTGTCGCCGCTCAAATTGAGTCCAACGCCAAGCATGGCATTCTTGCAGAAATTAATTGCGAGACCGACTTTGTTGCCAAGAACGATAACTTTCAGGCATTCGTCTCGGAGCTCGTCACTGCCGTTGCAGAGTCCGGAGCCACCGATGTGGAAGCCGCTCACGCCCTTGCGCATGGTGAAGGCAGCATCGAGGACTTCGTCAAGTCCAAGGTCATTGAACTCGGAGAGAACCTCCAGTTCCGCAGGATGACACGCTACGACATGGAGGGGTCAGGACTGGTCGCCTCCTATATCCACCTTGGAGGCAAAGTCGGAGTGATGCTGGAAGTCGGTTGCGAAAACGACGCAACCGTTTCGAACGACGATTTCCGGGCTCTCGTGAAGGACCTGACCCTCCACATTGCCGCGCTCTCCCCTGCAGGGATCAACCGCGACGATATTCCTGCCGACCTGATTGAGTCGGAGAAAGAAATTGCGCGAAAAGAGCTTGAGGCGCGCGGAGTCCCCGCCGAACGAATCGATGGAGCCGCCCAGGGAAAACTCGGCAAGTTTTACGCCGAACGCTGTCTGCTCGAGCAATCGTTCGTCAAGGACCCCGACGTTTCCGTTGGCGCACTACTCGAAACAACAGGAAAATCAGTTGGTGATACCCTGTCTATCCGACGATTTGTCCGCTACGCCCTCGGAGAGTAACCCACGCAAACCTGAACTCCTTTCGTTAAAACCCCGCGCTCGGACGCGGGGTTTTTTGTTCTCTGATAGGGCACTCCTACTTTCTTTGAGGGACCAAAATATGTCTGGCCTTCCTTTCCATGCAGGCATACGCGCTTATCTGTGATACCCAAAGCGCTTCCTCCTCTGATGGTCTTCCTGCTCTTGCTGACGCCTGGTGCTGCCCTGCAAGCTGGTAAGCTCTCCTTCTCGGAAGGCCGCTTCTCCGTCGAAATTCCCGCTGGATGGAGAAAGTCATCCGTAAAGGGAGATCCCTCTGCATTACTACAATACGATGCTCCGGGAGGGTCGGGTTCCTTTTCCATCTACCAACTCCCAGTTCTCAAAGGTCGGAAAGCAGACCTTGAGGGGACCCTCGCGGTAAGAGTCGGGGCTTTTGAAAAGGCAGGGCTTAAACTCGGCGCCAAGGTCCAATCGCAAAAACAGGACAACTTCGACGGCAAACCCGCAATCTTCGGGGTGGTTCCGGTAGAGGCAACTGCTCAGGGCGAGGTCGTCAGATTTACCTACTATCTTGTCCTCATCGATGCGAAGGATTCCGTAATCCTCATGCAGGCAGCTCTTCCCCGACCCCTCACCCCGGAGCTCCAAAAAGACGCGCTCTCGATCATCCAGTCCTTCCGGGAAAAACCTCCCGGATCCTGACCCTATCCCTCGGGCGACAACGATTTCGCACGCACCCAGCCGCTCTCCATCTCCTCCAGACTGGCATCCTTAAGCGAGCTGCCTCTTGCAAGCAGTTCCCTCTCCATCACCGCGAACCGGTCCTCGAATTTTACATTCGTCCCCTCTAGGGCAGCTTCGGGGTCAACCCCCAGTTTGCGGGCCAAGTTCACAACGGAGAAAAGTAAATCTCCCACCTCGGCTTCGAGAGCAGGCGTTGCCACCTCTCCGTTAGTGGGCAGCTCATCCTTTACCTCCTTTAGCTCTTCATCGATTTTAGCCACAACCCCCACAAGGTCTGGCCAGTCGAAACCCACCTTGCCGGCCTTTTTCTGGAGCTTTCCCGCCCGCAAGACAGCAGGGAGGCCCTTGCCCACCCCATGAAGATAAGGCTTCGCCTCATCCCCTTTTTCCTCGCGCTTGATCTCTTCCCACCGGTTCAGAACCGCCCCGGTATCCTCGGCTTCGCCATCGGAATAGACATGAGGATGACGCCGCACCAGCTTATCGCAAATCCCCCTCGCGATATCATCAAGATTGTATCTCCCTTGCTCCTCAGCGAGCTCACCATGAAACACCACTTGTAGAAGCAGGTCTCCCAGTTCTTCCTCAAGATGCACCCAGTCTTCCCGCCGGATCGCATCGACAGTTTCATACGTTTCCTCGATTAAATTTGAAATGAGACTGGCATGAGACTGCTCCGCATCCCAGGGGCAACCCCCCGGAGCCCGCAACCTATGCATGATGGCCCGCAGCCTCTCCATTTGGCGCCCAGGAACCATGCAGTTGATCATCTCCTCATCAGTCACAAAGGAAGTGAAGGCGAAACCCGGACGAAAAGGTAGTCCTAAAATTCTCTGTACTAGCCGCTAAGTCTCTCTCCCAGAGCCTCCGCAGGTAATCTATTTCTTGCCAGAATCACTAAGGAGCGCCCTCTCCTCCTCAGTCAGTGACTGCAGGCCGTGCTCGTTGATCTTGTCAAGAATGCGGTCCACCTCTGCAGCGGTTCTCCCACTGTCCTTCATCCTTGGGCGCAGCTTCTTCTCATACCGCTTGTCACTTTTTTTGATTCGGATCTGAAATCCCGGCCGCGTTGCCGAGCCTCGTCCACCGGGGCTTCCGAGTTTCACTAGCAACTCCCGTAAGATGGGAACTTTCCAGAAGAGGAATCCTGCCAATGCTCCGCCAAGATGGCCCGCTTCACCACCCGCATTTCTTCCTCCCAGCAAGATCGTCAGCACCCCGATCCCAAGGAGGATGATCGCCAATTGCCTCATGGTGAGCGTCACCGGAGGAATAAGGAGGCGGACCTGCATCTTGGGAGCGATGAGCGCAGCCACCGCAAGGATGCCGAACACGCCCGCAGATGCTCCGACTAATTGCCATTGGAAGTCTCCCTGGAACAGGCCGAGCAAACTAGCCCCTAACGCACCCGCCACCCCACAGAGTAGGTAAAAGAAGAGGAAAGCACGACTACGGAGCTGCTGCTCCACGAAGGCCCCGAAAAAGTAGATCGCAATCGAGTTGAAGAAAAGGTGCCCGAAATCTGCGTGCAGGAACTGGAAGGTCACCAACCTCCACACTTGGAGGCCATAAAGACCTTCCGTCACCGTAAATACCCCTGGATGAATCACCTCGCCGGGAGTCAGGAATCCATCGCCATCCTTATCCCACCTTTTAAATCTATCCTCAATTTTCCACGCTGGGACCGCCTTGGGTTGGGCCGCTCCCCAGAATTTCATCTCTGCAAGAGAGATTTTGGCATCTCTATCCAAATCTGCTCCGTCTCTGACCATCTGTTCCAATATTTTGTCCGGCCCTTCAATGAAGAGCCCTAAGAGAAAAACACCCAGATTGACGATCAGAAGCCACTTTACGACCGGGGCCCCAGCAAGACGGCTAGGAGGACGTCCGCCACCCTCCCTGAAATACTCTCTATCAGCATAGCCCATCTCCCTTCTCTCCTACCATTGCCCGACGCCTTTCTCAAGCGAAGCAGTCCTGATTACGAATCCGTCGCAAACAAACTCTCCTTTAACCCTGCAAGCACCTCCCCTCTCCTCAAGTTTTTTATTCTCCGATCTCACTGCATCTCACAGTCTCACGAATTGTTATGAAATTCGCTGGGGCCATCCTCTTCCTCATTTTATGCAGTCCATTATTCGCCGGCGGCGCCCAACTTAGCGAGGCCGAGGTGAAATTAGCGTCAGATCATCCCAGGACCTCCTATCGGGAGGTTCGTGACATCACCGCGATGGCAGAGGCTCTTCGCCGGGAACTGTCTCTTAGAAACAGTTACTCCTTTTCCCGTGGATGGTGGGTCTGGGACCGCCTTCGTGCACGCTACATCGACGGAGGGCGCCGCGAGCGGAATGAACTATTAATTCTCCAAGCTGTGTTCCGCGCCCTGATTCTCGACTGGCATGCCAAACTTGAGAAACAAGGAGAGGAAGAGCTCATGTTCATCTTCTTTGTCACCACCGCTCCGGGGAGCAAGGTGGAGCGGAAACTTCCCGACGGAGCAGTTCTGAAAAGAGATTATCATGGTGGAGGATACCATGGCGGCTGGGGAGGAGGAGCACGAATGCGGATCTACGAGGAACTCGTCAGACAGAAGATGCTCACCACAGAGGAACAGGCGCGCTTCAAGGAGATTGTTTGCCAGAGTATGAGCCGCCGCTTCCTCGACTTTAGCAAGGGCTCGCAGTCGGCAGACAATCACTCCTTCGGGAATGCCGGGGGCATTGCGATGGCCTTGAAACTCTTCCCCGAAGCCCCGCAGGCACAGGAGGCGCGCGCATGGATTGGACGGATCTGGAGCCACCTTACTGATTTTGGTGATTGGACGGAATGGAACTATTTTCCCTACGGCCCAATCTTCCTTCATGGGATGATAGATATCGCCGAGTCCATGGACTGGATCGAGACGGAGGCCGAACAGATTCACGCCGTAGGAAAACGCGTCCTAGGCTTCATCCATGGAGGAGGACTACGGGGGGGGCCCAACTGTGGCAGTCCCGTGTTTTCAGACCGTAATGCTCTCTACCGCGATCCATGGAACCTTGGCAATTACCGGGTTGAAAGCCCGGGACGTGACGGCCATTTCTGGTATCGACTCGCCCAGCATTATCGCAATAGCAACTATCTCTGGGCAGCAACGCAAAGTGTATTTGGTGGAGACTCTCCGGAATCCCCTAAAATCGAACCCTTTAAAGAGGCCTACTCTGAACGCCTTGGATGGTTCCAGCAGAGGGGCATTCACCCAGAGGTTCCGGAGGACACCTCCCGTATTGGGCTCCTAAGTTCCCTCAAACGAAAAATTCCGGAGCGCCTTTACCTTGGAGCCAACCGTAAGGCCGGAACGCCCTTTGCCTCCTATTTCCTTTATCCAAAAAAAGACCAGCACCTCGATAGCCTCTCCGGACAGCTTTACGAATACGTGGTCAATGGCGCCAAGTTTCTCCACAGCTCTGGGAAATACAGCATGCTGGGAAAAGGTGGCGGCACAGGGGAAGAAAGCCTCGATGTTCTTCTCGTCATGCAAGACAAGAACCCCTTCCCGCTCCACCCTGACCGGGCCGAAGGAGGCGACTTCATTCGAAAGGGAGCCATCCAGCTGATTCCCTCAGCACTAAAGGCAGGAAGCAATACGCACGGTGACTCCTATGGCCAGTTTGGCTGGGACAACTACTACGGCAAAGGAAGCAGATGGATTCGTCGAAGTGTCCTGACAAAAGAGGGTTTTCTGATCGTATCGGACACCTACACCCCTTCTTCCGAAATTGGAGCTGACTACCTTGGCGGTCCGATATGGCATCTGGCGCGCGAGGACGGCCAGAAGGATGGTCTACGGAAGGAATCGTGGTTCGATGCCCCTGCCTTTGAACACGCCTGGTGGCAGAAATCCCCGCAGCGTATTCGACTTACCCTGCACCCCGGCAAGGATCTCAAATTCGGCCAGATTCGCCAGAAATCCTCCCAGGACCTCGATCCTAACATTACTTCCTACGCTTACCGCCCAGTCACACCTGGGAACCCCAACCACTTCCTCAGCGTTTTCACCCCCTACCCCGCCGGCACCCTTCCTCCGGAGATCGACACGGTCATCTCGGACCAAGGGGCCTGCTCAGCCTTATTTACTGACATGAGGGTTCATATTAACCCTGGCGGAGAGTGGCGTGTCACTAGGACCAAGAGACAGAATTGAGTGCCCCCGAGACACGAGAAGTCAATCACCGGCGGTCCTGATCAAGTCGGCCAGCGCCTGTTCCTCACGCTCACTCAGAAAAAACCATATCCTGCTTTCAAGCCTCTGGGCCGCCACTGCGATCCCCGTCTCAGGACATGTCCAACAGTCGGCAGCCCCCCGCCACCCGCGGGGGGCGCCCTTGATCGGCATGGTGGGAACCACGAATACATGAACAGGAATGTCTTCTACCTCGAAACAGAGGTGAGCGGCACGAGCCTTTCCGATCGTGGACACCCGGCATCCCAACAGGTGCCCTTCAGCAATCTCACGGGGAAGAACCCGGAAATCAAACCGAGGCCCTCCCCGAAACTCCAGCCAATCCTGATAGCTGTATAGGTCGTTCCCCTGAAGCTCGAAAGGCAGGTCTTCACTGATCGCGGCAAGGGCCTCCTGACTGAGGTCTCGTAATGTGATCAGTTCCTTCCCGTTAGCCACGGGTTTAGAGTTAATCGATGTCAACTCGAAGGCAGCAAAGGCACCCACCACAAGCAAACCTGCCAGAAAAACCACCTTCACCATTCCTTCTCTTCGCTTCCCGGAACCACTAAAGCTCAGCGAGCATGCGGGGCTGGCAAGACCACTCGCTGTCCCTGCGATCTCGACCTTCAACACCGTCATCTGGCGCTCATCAGATGTCCCTACCTGCACAGGAGACCGCACCTCTCGGAGGCCTGTCTGATCCGCCACAAGGTCTTCGGAAGAGGCTCTCGCCCCTTTCTCCAAGCTTACTGCAGCCAGAATGTCTTCCGTCAGGAACGCAGGAACCGGAACGTCCTCAAAAGTTGCTGCAATCGCGGCGTCCCTCTGGCGCTCAGCTGACAGCCACGCCCCGAGGGCTACATCCTCTGCGGCAACGCCCAAGGCTTCCTCAAAATCCGCACTCGCTTCGTCCGTTCCATCAGGACGAAGACTCTGAAGAATGAAGCGTGCCTGCTCCCTATCCATTCTTCCCCCCTCTGGCTCTTTCCTGAAGCTGATCCTTACCGCTGGCAATTCGCGACATCACGGTGCCGATCGGAAGGTCAATGATGGTAGCTATCTCTCTATAATCGTGTCGCTGAAGATAGAATAATGTCAGGGTAGGAAGCAGGTCGGCGTCGAGAGAACCAAGCGGTTCTACCAGGTCGCCCGGCACTCTCGGAGCTACAGCGGGGGAGAGCATCGCCTTTCCGACATTATCAACTCTCGAGCCAAAACGACCTAAGTGTTCCCGGTAAAGAGTTGAGAAGAGCCCCTCATTTGCCTTCACGCGCTTCACCCCTTCTCCTTGCTGTCGACTCCAGATCACGAACGTCCGGGTTACCAGCTCCACAGCCCGGTCCAGATCCCGCACAAGCGAAAGAGCAAACCTGTACAAGGGTTGATTGTAGGCGTCGACGAGCTCCTCAAATTGGTTCATACCTCCACAGGCTTTGACTCTCTACTTCTATAAATTGCGGAGAGGGCCCACCTTTTCAACATTCTGCGATTGGCAGCAGATGCAAAAAGCCAGAGCCCTTTAACCCCCTTCAGGGGGACAAGTTGGCCCGGATAGAGCCGCGAAGCAATCTGCATTCCTTCTTCCCCCGGGCAAGTCTCCCTGCTTCACTTCTGCCCTGACGACATGCGTACTCTCAACCTTACTCTCGCCCTCGCACTGCTCTCGGCTGCTTCCATTTCCGCCGACATTAAGATTAATCTTAAACAGGAGAACACAAACCTGAAGGTGCTCGTCGACGGGAAACTCTTCACCGAATATCACGGAGATACCCGCGTTCCATGCCTCTACCCTCTGATGAGCCCCTCGGGCACCCACCTCACAAGGCAGTATCCCTTCGTGAAGGAAGTAGCTGGGGAGAAATCAGATCACCCTCATCATACCGGTTTCTGGTTCACGCACGGAAATGTGAATGGCCATGACTTCTGGCATAAGGAGGATTGCAAGATCGTGACACGTAGTGTCGGCGGGACCAAGGTGAGCTCCAGCAAAGATCAGGCCACCATTAGCTTCACTGCGGAACTCGCCTGGGAAGCAAAAGGGAATCCCATCATCCTGGAGAAACGCCGGTATGACATCTCACTTGCAGCAACTACCCGCTACATTGATGTCACCTCCACCATGAAGCCAGCCGAGGGCAAGGTAACCTTTGGGGACACCAAGGAAGGGAGCTTCGCGATTCGGACCGCTCCGTCCCTGAGGCTCGTGGGAGAGGTCGCAAAGGGGAAGATCACCAATAGCGAGGGCACAAAGGATAATGACGCATGGGGGAAGAGGGCCCGTTGGGTCGCCTACCACGGCCCTGACTCAGCCGGCGCCGCTCAAGTGATTGCCATTCTTGACCATAACAAGAATTTGCGCCACCCCACGTGGTGGCATGCCAGAAACTATGGTCTCTTGACCGCAAACCCCTTTGGGGTTCGGGCCTTCCGCGACAAGTCCCAAAAGGGGAGCGGAGACTTCCACCTCAACAAGGGCGAGTCTCTGACACAGCGTTATCGGCTCCTTCTTCACGAAGGGAGCCTGGAGAGCGCGAAGGTCGAGGAGGCCTGGAAATCATTTGCCGCAGGCAAATAACCTTCTCAGGCCCCTTGGATTCGGCGCCACTTCGTCAGAAGTGCCACGGTCCACTGAAACTTCCGCGCTGTCTCCCTGATCAGAAAGGGCTCATCGTGCTCCTCCAGAAGCACGAAGGTTGGAGACAGTTTGTCTTTGAGCCAGTCCAGAGTAGACCCCGTCGGCCAGTGCTTCTTGGGGGTAAACTCTTCGAGCCAGGTGCAGGGCGTGGTTAGAACCAGCTCTCCACCCAATCTGACCAGTTCGGGCAGGCGCGCCAGCAGGCGGGAGGGATCCTGCAGGCGGCATAGGAGATTGGCGGCCAGAACCCGGTCGAAGTCTCCAAGATCTCTCCTGAGATCCATCGCATCTCCCTGCTCGAACTTGATGCATTCGGGCCGAGCTTCTGAGGGAGCCTCAACATGAATAGAATCTAACAGACCACCCTCATCAAGCCGGGACACCTGACATCCCCCACGCTTCTGCATTTCCCTTCCCGCCTCAACAAAGGAATGGGAATAGTCGATGGCGACAACCTCTCCAGCCTCCCGAGACATCTCGAAAGCAGAACGACCTACCGCACAACCAAGATCCAGAGCCCTGTTCGCCGGTCCAGGTGAAAAACGTTCGACAATCCTTTTCGGAAATTCGTGAGCCTGGTCCGGACCTCCCCCCCAGCTATGAATCTGTTCCGGCCTCCCATAGTGAAAGAGCAGGTATTCATCCCTCAGACGCTCTGACTCGTAAACGTTCACCATTGTTGTTCAAACTCACATGTTTACAGCACCGGACCTCAATGGACCGGGTCGATTCCCCCTGCAGGAGCATCAGTTTCATCGTAGTAGAAATCATCCGGGTCGAATTTGGGCACCGAGATGTTGAACAGCTTGAGCTTCCCTATTCCCCGGTGCCGGCATCCGGGTTTGATCATGACCGCGGAGAAGGGCTTGACCGCTACCAGGTGCCCATCCAATTCCAAATGCCCTTCACCCTCGAGAATGACATAAATCTCGGTTGTCTTCCGATGATAGTGGCTCGTTGGCTCCTCTGCGAGATCCAAGAGGTGAACCGAGGCAGGCCCCTCTTGACTATCCAAGAAAGCCCTGCGCACTACTCCACAGCAGCAATCTTGCTCGGAAAGGTCTGTGAAATTGACTTCCTCGTATCTTTTCATGGGGCTCAACTGCCCGCTAGGGCATCCATGACATACCTGCTTGGCTTGAAATCCTCGATGATTACATGCAATTCGCCGCCACGTTTCATTCTGACCTGTTTCAAGTTGAAATTAGGGGTCTTGTGCGGAGCAAACAGAATGTCGTCGTGGGTGCTGTTCTCGTGCTTCTTGAACATGTCCGGAATGATGTCTCCTCCGAGATGATCGTCCCTTCCGGTTGCCAGATGGCAGGTTCCCAGAACCTTTTCATCCTGAATATCCTGATAGGAGACTGGTAAGACCTGAGTCCCAAAACCCAGTTCTCCCAGAGTCCCCGTCATGGGGTCGTCCGCCAGCCGCCTGTTGTGTTCTTCGATCGTTTCCTCGCTTCCCTCGATGAGGGTCGCCTTGACGACATCACGGTTGACCACGTCCAGAATTCCAAGAGTGCCATCCTCGTATTTCATGGGGAACTGGCCATGGGCATCCTGCGGAACGAAGTAGACTTCTCCTGCTGGAAGGTTCGCAATGTCCGGGGTTTTTCCCTTACACAGCCCGTGAGACTTCTGGGCCTCCTGCCCACCCAATTCCAAGGAGGCCTCCAAAATCCTCCCATCTTCAAGCCCAAACTCGATCTCAACCTTATCCGCACCGGTCATTGCGAGACGAATGCGTTCGGCATCTGCTGAGACCTCATCGTAATCAACCGCCAACCCGGAGCCGAGAATGATTTCGTTCATCCCGTGCATGGTTGCACCACGAAATCCATATTCTTTACACTTGGCCGTGAGAGGCGCAGTTGCGGAGTAGGTAGAGACGCAGAGAATCAGGTCGTAGTTCGTGTAAATATCACGGTCCAGGGAAAGCTCTTCTCCATCAGTGCTCCACACCTCGTCATCAAGATCAAGATTGGATCCCTTGGTACACCGGTAGGCAAACATTTCCCCTCCGGTCATTCCAAGTTGGTCCATGACCCCGGCATGGAGAGTTTCGTAGAAATACTTGTGGGCGTTTTTCTGCACCTCGAATCCCTCCTGCTCAAGGAATGAGAAGTTTCTTATCGATTCCTGAGGCTCCTGAAAATCGGTGAGGATACATACTTTGCACCCCTCTGTGGGCTCAAACACCGTTGCCAGGAGGCGTGCTGGGTCAAACGGGGGGAATTCCCTCTTTGAGGGATTCTGCAAAATCTTCTCGTCGAGGTAGGACGGGAGCATCCGAGTCATAGATTGCATAGGCCGGCACCCTAAGGGCTTTCGGGAACCGGGCAAGGGAAGAAGGAGAACATAAAACCCATTCTCTCCTCAGGAATCCCCTCCTTCCATCTCCATCCCCTTGTCCCTCAGTTCCTCAAGGACGCTGGTCATATCCTTCAACCCCTCCCAAACCTCCTTCAGGACGTAAACCGGAGCCTGCTGACGAACCGCCAATGCAATTGAATCGCTTGGGCGGGCATCAAGCTCAACGATCAGTCTCTCACTGATTTCATTTTCTGCCTCGATGAAGAGCCGCGCGAAAAACACATCGTTTTCAACTCTTACGATAACCACTCTCTGCACCACCGCACCAAAAGCCTTGAGTGCATCATTAAAGAGGTCATGAGTTAGAGGCCGCGGCGGCTTGCGATCGGAAAGCGCATCAGTGATGGAGGCCCCGATCGCTGGTTCGATATAGAAGACAATCGACTTCTGCCCATCACCGAGAAACACCGCACACCCTGCCTGCGTCGGCAAGAGTGCAACAGGTTCTACTTTAACCAGATCGGGCACAGCGCAAGGTTACGGACGTTCCAAGTTTCGAGCGAGGAACTTCCGTCTATTTTCCACATATTTCTCAGCCCACACCTTAACCCCAGCCTGCTCCTCAACGCTCAATCGCCTCACCACTTTCCCCGGAGAACCCAATACTAAGGAGCCCGGCGGAATCTCTGTGCCCATAGTGATCAGAGTATTGGCTCCTACGATGCTTCGCTCTCCGATGACAGCGCCATCGAGTATGGTCGCCCCCATCCCAACAAGGACCTCATCCCCAATCCGGCAGGCATGGACAATGGCTCCATGGCCTACCGTTACGAGCTCCCCTAGATAACAACCCTGATTGCTCTCGACGTGCAGAACCGCGTTATCCTGGACATTTGACCGGGGGCCCACCTCGATTTCATGAATATCTCCCCGGAGGGTCGAATTATACCAGACACTCGCTTCCTCACCAATTGTCACTCTGCCGATGAGATCAGCACTCGATGCCACAAAGGCGCTCTCATCAATTTGTGGCCAGTGGTCCTCAAACGGCTCAATCATCTCTGGATCTTAAGAAGACCTCTCGAAAACCCAAGGAACGAAACCTCTGGAATTGGCCGGGAACACTCCGAGGAAAGGCTGGTGGGACAAGAAAGAGCGAGGTCAAGCTGGTCAGCCCGGGGCCTTACCTGCTAAGTGGAACTGTGGAATTGATTACTATAGCGCAGCTCCGGCAGACCGCCAATGAGACCCCCAAGGAAGCGTTTTTCTACGCCCAGATCCAGGACCGCTCGGACAAGACCACCAAAAGCGGCTCTCCCTACATGGAACTTACCCTCGCCGATGCTACCAGCAACTTTACCCTCAAGGTATGGAGCAATCATTCTCAATTCACAGAGCTCGGCGAACTCCCCCCCGGATCCTCCATCCGAGCGGAGGGCCATTGGAGTCAGAATCAATACGGGATCGATGGCAAAAATTGGCGATTGCGCTCTCTCAACGAATCAGAAACCGAGGACTTCCTCCGCGGCGATCCCGCCACTGCGCGTAAACAGCAGGAAGATTGGGATCATATTGTCGCTGCGTGCGCCGCACTGAAGGACCCTCGCCTGCTCGCACTCGCCAACAAGTTTCTCGAGGACTTTGGCGAGCGCTTCCGCCGCGCCGCTGCGGCTCGCCGTAACCACCATGCCCGCCGGGGCGGCCTCATCGAGCATGTGTCCCAGATGATGCGTACGGCTTCTGCGATCTCCAGCGCCTACCCCGACCTCAACGAAGACCTTCTTCTCTCCGGTGTCCTTTTTCACGATTGCGGCAAGCTCTGGGAAAATAACTACCCGGAAGCAGGATTTGCTCAAAACATCAACCTGCACGGCGAGATGATGGGGCACATTCCACTCGGCATTGAGCTGGTCAATAAGCTCTGGCGGGATCTTCTAGAATCGCCTCTTTCAAGCTCCTGGGAAACCCTTGACCCTCCCAGCGACCTTGTTCGCCTTCACCTTCTTCATCTCATTGCCAGCCACCATGGCACCCGCGAGTTTGGCTCACCAACTCTGCCCTCAACACCAGAGGCCTTCGCCCTCCATTATATCGACAACCTGGACGCGAAATACGAAATGCTCGCCATGGCCTACGAAGCCAACAATGAGCTCGCTCCCGGAGTCCTCGCCCGGCAATTCCCATTGCCAGCCAATCCCATTGCCCCCCTTCCGTCCTTCGGTTGACTCCCATCACCAGGGCACGAAGCCGAGCCTTTTTAAATCCTCCCACCCGAATCGATCCGCTCCTGGACCTGTTGGAGAAGCACTTCCAGTTCCTTAGCACGTCGCACTGTTGCCGAGTATTTTATCCCCACCCCGACC